>VGJU01000059.1 GCA_016867335.1 Candidatus Zixiibacteriota bacterium
CGCGATCAGCCCGGTCTCCACAGGATGACGGGGTTGCCATACCGGGGGGCAAGCGGAGGGGGCTGTGGAGACCGCGCGACGGCTCGATACGGACAGTCGGTCTCGGAACACGCGAAACCACCGTCCATCTATAAAAGGAAGATCGAGACAGATATCTTCTTCCATCCCGAATCGGTTGCGGGCAAAGGTAATCAACCGGCTGTCACACCCAAGCGCGCGTTCGGCCCGGACAAATGCCATGGGCACCCCGGCGGTGTTGAACGGCGCGATATGCAGAATACGCGGCATGACGCTCTACTACGCGATATCGAAATCGAAGACGGCCAGACCGTCGCGAAGTCGTTGTTCGTTTTCGGGCGACAACATCGGCACGGGAGGCCGGGGCGGGCCGACAGGAAGTCCTCGCCATCCCAGCATGGCTTTGACGCCGGCCAGAACCCCCACGGAAATCAACAACGCGATAACCCGGTTGGCTTTTACCTGCGCGTCCATCGCCTCTTTGACCCGGCCTGCATGAAACGCTTCGTACATCCGTACAAACAACCGAGGCATGATGTTGTACGTCGTGCCGATGGCTCCGTCGCTTCCCATGGCCATCCCGGCGACGCACATTTCGTCCGGTCCGGTGATGGCGTTGATCGTGCCGCCCGACAGGTCGATAAGCTGCTGAAAGAGATAAAAATTGGGGTCGGTAAATTTGACACCGGCAAAATTGGGGACCGTCTTCATCGCCTCCAGAAACTGTGCCGGATCCACACTCCGGTCGGCATCCTGCGCCAGCCAGTATACGTAGAACGGCAGATCGCCCGCTCCGCCGATGGCCGCATAATGCCGCACCGCATCGTCAAGGCTGTTGGGTCGGTCCACAGGCGCTATCGAAGCTACGGCGTCGGCACCGAGCCGGGCCGAGTCACGGGAAAGCGCCACCGCGTCTTCGGTGGTGGTTCCGCCAACGTGAAAAATGACCGGTGTCTGACGCGCTACGATCCGCACGACGGTCTCGCACATACGACGGCGTTCGTCCACGGTCATCCTGCGGCCTTCCCCGGTTCCACCGCAAATAAAAAAACCATTCGTCCCTGCGTCGATCAATGCGCGCACCAACGCCGGAACTCGGTCGACGGCAAGCGCCATTTGGTCGTCAAACGGGGTGGATAGCGCCGGAAGAATACCCTGAACCAATTTCCCCATCACAAACTCCTTTAGGGTAGGTTGATCACAATCGCATCTCGAATGTATCTCGAAAATACGACCGACCGTTGAAAGACTCTTTGAAACGGATCAGACTGTGCAAAGGGCGTCCGTTTACCGTTGAAATCCCGAAATCCAGCATCCGGAACCCCGCCTTTCTTCCTTCCCGCATCAAATCCGCCAACAGGAGGTGGACAGGATGCAAAGGGCGGGCTGTCCGTTCATGGCAGATATAAAACGTCAACAGCACACGCGGGTTGCACTGGAACACCAATGTTTGGGAAACGAGCGCATCCCCAGCGCACCCGGTTCCGAGCCACATCATGCCGGGCATATGATCTCTGATCTTTTGTAGGTCGTCTACCGAATGCGTTGGAGGATCGGAAAGCCCCAACTGGCTTCTGTTTTCGCACAACATCCGGTGAAGCAGCATCAAGTCTTCGTCGGACGGCGTCGTGGTCCAGCGTATACGAACACCGCATTTTTCCGCCTGCCGTATGTCGGCGCGCGTTTTGGCGGGAAGAGACGTGACCGGGTCTTGTGAATCGGCCAGATCGACGACCTGAGTGAGTTCTCTTTTCCGGTATCCGAACCCACCCCGAAGCAGGGCAAACTCCAGGGTATGATGCGGCAACAAGCTATACGACGATGGAGGCAATGTCAGGTCCATTCGAACAAAACCATTTTCCCGGCAGTACGAAGTCAGGGTTTCAACAAGACGTGCGGCTTTATGAAATCGACAGGCCCCGGCCAATACCGGTCCGCCGTAGGACGTACCCGGATGCGACACCCACGCGCGGCCTTCGATCTCCTTGACCGTGGCGGCGGAAATCACGGCAAAAAGCCGGTCGCCGTCAAATACGCACAGCGAGTGGTCGTCAAACCGTCCGGAACGATGATACGCAAGAAAACGCCGGGTGTGGAAAACCGTTCCGTTATCTGCATTTTCGACAAACCGATCCCAGATCTCCGGTGTAATCTGTGTTTCTGACAGGGGGCGTACGGTCACCGGATCACCGCGATCTTTCCGGCGTGATGGCTGCCGTCGGGCGCGGAGACGATGTATAGATAGATCCCGCCCGTCACCGGGTGACCCTGTTGGTTGCGCGCGTCCCAGCGGATGCGTTGTGCCACGATCTGCGACGACGGTAGCTCACGCACCAGAAGACCATCTATTGTGAGGATAGAGACCTGTGAGCCGTCGGCAAGACAGGCGAAAGTAATGGTGTCGTCTCCGCGCGAATGATCGAAAGGATTGGGGTATACGTCGATCTCCGAAAGCGTAGGACGCACCGGCAAAACGCCCGACTCGTATCGGCTGATGCCACGACCTGTACCGATCCACACCTCACCGGTCGTTTGGCGTATGGCGAGTGTCTTTACAAGCGCATCGGCAATCGGACTGGAGGATGGCGTAAACACTTCCCACGCAAAAAGTTCAGGATCGAAACGTCCTGCCCCTGCCGGAGTTCCGACCCACAGACCGTCTCTGGCGTCGATAGCAAGCGCTGTGGCCCGCGCGGTATTCAGTCCTGCCGGCAATCCAAAGGTTGTTGTCACCCCGGCCGGGTCGAACCGGGTGATTCCCGCGTCCGTCGCCACCCATACACCGCCGTCCGTCGCTGCAACAACGGCGTTGACCTGTGGCGAGGGCAACCCTTCGGTCATGCCGTATACCGCCCAGGTGCGCAACGACGGGAAATACCGTGACAATCGGTTGTCGGTGGCAAACCATACCGAACTGTCCGTGCTTACGGCGATACTCCGTATACGGGCGCTGGACAGTTCCCCGGCACGCGGGCGAAAGGTGGTCCACACCCCCTGCGTATCGAGATACTGTGCACCGACACCAAAGTTGGAAAACCACTGCCCCCCCACAGGGTCGAGCGCCCATGCGTTGACCACGACAAACGCAGGATCTTCCGGTATTCCTTCCAGCAGGCTGTTGCGCTGATCAAACCGCTCCCATGCATCGTCGGATTTGTCGCGGGTTCCCTGGTCGTTCAGACGGGCAAGCCCACCGCCGAAAGATCCGAACCAGACGGCCGAATCGGGTGTCTGTGCGACCATGACGATCGGGCCGGCTACAAGACCGTCGGATACACGGTAGGTCGTCCAGCCTTGTGGGTCGAGTCGGCTTGCACCGCCGTGCTGGAATCCGGCCCACAGCACATCGTTTTTATCGACAGCAAGCGCCGCAACGTCGTTCAAAAGCGGCCCGTCCGGTTCCGTAAATGCCCACAGCCCGGATACCAGGCGGGCAAGCCCGTCTGCTGCGGGTCCCATCCATACTGATCTGTCGGGGGTCTGTATCAAGGTGCGCGGTCCTTGCGAACCCGCACCACCACCGGCAGATGTCCATACCAAACCGTCAAACCGTGCCGTTCCTGCGGCGGTGGCGGCCCACAGCGCACCGTCGATCACGGCAAGGTCGCGTATTTCCGTAGAAAACAATCCGGTATTTGCGGGAAGCCATCGCACGCCATCAAAACGCGCCACACCGGAACGCGTTCCGACCCACACGTCACCCTCTTTTATAGTCAGTGCCGTAACCCGGTTGTCAGGCAATCCATGGGCAACGGTAAATTTTGTCCAACTGGCCGGATCTTTGAGATTAGGTGCATTGCGAGACGCCGATACCACCCCGTTTTCCGTAGCTACCCAGAGTGTAGAGACGCTAAGGACGAGGTCATTGACATCGCCTGTCGGCACGCCACGCGAGGCGCGATAGGCGTCGGAAAACACAAACGTGTCACGTCCCTCGTCGACATCACGCCCCCAAAGAAAGAGGCTTATCCCATCGTCCGTTCCCACCCAAAGGTTATTTTCTTCCATGTAGATCGCGGAGACACGCTCACTGGCCAATCCGTCCAGTATCAAAAAAGTGCGATAGGCTCCACTGTCGCGGCGACGACGTGACAGCCCTTTTCCGAGCGTGCCAAACCAGACGTCGCGGTTGCGGTCTACGGCTACGGACGTGAGGTCGTTGCCACTCAGCCCGTCGGTGTTGGTAAACACGGTAAACCGGTTCCGGGACGGTTCGAAACGCACGGCTCCGCCCCCGGTAGCAAGCCACAGATCGCCGGCGTCAAAAGCGATGGCGCGCACGTCCCCTATGGAGGAGAAGGTGGTCCAGGCACCGGTTTCGGCGCGGGTGACGGAAGAAACGAGCAGGAAGAGAACGCCGGAAAGGCAAAGAGAGGAAAAAAAGAAAAAACGAGCCATCAGGGGAGTCAGGGCGCGGCGGCGGATTGTTTTTCGGAGGCGGCGTCGATTCGCTTGCGGATCGCTTCCATACCCGCTTCGAAGCGAGCATTTTCTTCGGTCAACGCCGCACGGAGCTTGCGTAGCACCGAAGCTTCTTCTTGATTGTAGAAGCCCGGCATTCGTTCGCTATCGCCCTCGTCTCCCGCCCAGCAGAGTATCGTCCATATTTCCTGACGCGTCAATTCTACGGATGCCATACCCACTCCCGGGCAAACACCGCCTTCATGATAATGTATACCGCCTAAAAGCAATGTAGAACCATCATACTCCACGTCAAGCGATTTTCCGTCGTTGCAAACTACCGATGAAGACAATCCCGCAAATTTTGTTCGAGATCACCCGGCTCGTTGCGACTGAAAGAAGAGAGCCGCTCCGCTCGTATCCGTGGGTTGTTTCACGCAAATAGCTTGATACGACCGACGTGTTTGCATATCAACATTGTTCCTCATGTCGTGTTTTCAGAGCAGACAAAGACGTATCCGGCGGTGTGATTGGCGATTTGGCACACACCGCCCAAACACGTCGAGGCAATGATGTCGCTGTCAAACGCACATCCCGAACTTCGTCAGGATTTGGTAGTCAAGGAACATCAGGTAGACGGCCAAGCCGTATTCTTGATGAAAGACCCGACTACCAACCGGTTTTTCAGATTTGTGGTCTTTCAGTATTACGTGGCTACCCTGCTGGACGGACAGACACCGCTCGAAACCGTCCAAAAGCGGGTTTCGGACCGTATGGGACAGGAAATCAGTCTGTCGGGTATCGAGACGTTTGTGGCGCGTCTAAACGATCTCGGTCTGCTCGAAACCGCATCGGCGCAGGAACGGGCTCGCCCAGAGCGTCTGCTGTATTACCGGTACGCGCTGCTTGACCCGCATCGCCCGATCGACTGGCTGCATAGACGTCTTTCATGGTGTTTTACCCCGACTTTTGTCGCGGGTTCGGCGCTATGGATACTGATGGGGCTTTGGAGCGTGGCGACCGACTGGGATCGGTACACGACGGAAACGGTGGCCCTCCTGCCGCTCGATCTTTCCATACTGTGGTATGTCTATCTGCTCAACATGGCGGTCATCACCGTCCACGAATTCGCGCACGGTCTGGCGTGTCGGCACTATGGGGGAGCAGTGCAGGACATGGGGTTTCTGTTGATCTATTTTCAGCCGGCTTTTTACACCGATGTCAGCGATTCGTATTTGTTTGACAAAAAACGCGCCCGCATGATCGTCATGCTTGCGGACATGTACAGCGGCGTGCTGATCGGAGCTACGGCCGCTATTGTCTGGCGGGTGAGCGAGCCGTCGTCTTCTCTCCATGCGTGGAGTTTTCTCGTGATCGTGGCTTCGTGTTGGGGATTGCTGTTCAACCTCAACCCTTTGATCAAATTGGACGGGTATTATATCCTGAGTGACGGTCTCAATATACCCAATTTGCGACGCAAGGCGCTGGCGCTTGTAAAACAGCGGATCCGTTGGGTGCTAGGGCTTCCAAACGAGGCGGTTCGGAGGCTAAAGCCAAGAGAAAGAAAGATTTATACTTTATACGGGGCACTGGCTGGTACCTACGCGCTAATGCTGATCGCGTTGTTTGCCTTGTTTGTCGGAGACATTGCGATTGCCTACGCGCCCGAACTGTCGTTGGCGGGGCTGGCGATCGTGTTTGCCGTTACTCTTCGCTCGACGGACTCGGTGCAGGAAAGCGCACTACCAACACCGCTTACCGCCTCGGCGTGGATGGGCAAACCGTCATGGAGAACCCTTCTATGGATCGCGGCACTGATCGCCATCGTCATAACGCTGATCTTTGTAAAGATCGACCTGCGCATTTCCGCGCCTTTCCGGCTTCGTCCCGCAGCGTTGGCGGTTGTGCGCGCCGAAGTGGCCGGTCAGATCGAAACCGTATATGTAGACGAAGGAGATACCGTGCGGACAGGCCAGGTGCTGGTCGAGTTGTCCACCCGCGATCTTGAAGCGCAACTCCGTGAAACCGAGGCACAGATGCAACGTGCACAGGCGGAACTCGTTCTTATGCAACGCGGCGCGCGTGCCGAAGAGATACAGGAGGCGGAGGCGGGGATCCGTGAGACGCGGAGCAACTTGGACGCGGCGCGTCTCAGCCATGAGCGTACGGTACGTCTTGCGGAGCAACGGCTGATCGCCGACCAGGAACTGGATGCGTCGCGGACCGATGTCGCCGTTCGCCAAGCTGCGGTCGAACAAGCGGAAAGCAAACTCCGACTGCTCAAATCCGGCGCAAGACAGGAGGAAATACAGGCGCGGCAGGCGCGGCTTGTCGAACTAAAGGCGACGCACGCGCACATCGAGGAACGAATATGGCGTTGCCGGATTGCAAGCCCGATGGACGGCGTCGTAACCACTCCTTTTCTCCGAGAACACGACGGACCGTTTCTTCCGCAGGGCGAGGTCGTGTGCGAACTGGTGGACAACCGCACTCTTGTAGTCGATATGTCCGTCCTGGAGCGAGAGATGGAAGAAGTAAAGATAGACCTTCCGGTCGAGTTCAAGCTAAACGGATTTCCATCGGAGACGTTTGCAGGAGTGGTGACGGCCATTGCACCTGTTGCCGGCGTCGAAGAAAACAAATCCGTCGTCCACGTCAGAAGCGTCATCCAGAACCGCGCAGGGATGCTCCGGCCCGGGATGACGGGACTTGCGCGGGTCAACTGCGGCGCCCGTCCTATCGGCGCGATCCTGTTGCGACGCATCGTCCGATATGTTCGGACCGAATTCTGGTGGTAAAGTGAATCTCCAACCTGGTTCTCTTCTTCGACAATACGAAATTCTTTCGATGCTGGGTCGCGGTGGCATGGGGCAGGTGTTCCGGGCGCGTGATACACGACTGGACCGTGAAGTAGCCATCAAGATACTGTACCCCAACCTTGCCGTCGAGACCGAGTATGTGCGCCGGTTTTTTCGCGAAGGTCAAGCCGTAGCGCGTCTGGACCACCCCAACGTGATCCGGGTGTTTGACGTAGGTCAGGAAAAAAACCTCTGTTTTATCGCCATGGAGTTTGTCGAGGGACGCACGTTGCTTGCCATCCTTGACGAACGTGGAGCGTTACCCGTCGCTGAAACTCTCTCCTGCGCCGCCCAGATCGTCGGCGGACTGCAATGCACGCATACGCAACGCGTGTTGCACCGGGATATCAAACCCGGCAACATCATGATTGCGCAGGACAGTTCCGCCAAAATTCTCGATTTTGGTTTGGCTCGCATCTATGGCGTCAGGGCGCTTACCCTCACCGGCAGCGTTGTGGGCACGATAGAATACATCTCCCCGGAACAGGTGATGAATGATCCTGTGGACGCGCGATCCGATCTGTATTCCTTTGGCGTCGTTTTGTACGAGATGCTGGCAGGGCAACGTCCCTTTATCGGCGAGGAACCTATCGCGGTCATCTATCAGCATATCAACGACGAACCTCTGCCGCCGTCTGTGCATGGCCGTCATATTCCCGTCGAGGTGGACCGACTGGTGCTGGCGCTACTCGCCAAACGCGCTTCGGACCGCTATGCGGACGCGGGCGCATTTTTGGCCGATCTTGCGGTATGCGAAAAACTGATCGCCGCCCGTATAGCGTCGGACCCCACTACGGCGTCGCCGGAACCCACGGTTATCGTGGTGCCTCATCGCCCGCGTGACGAGTTTTACTGTATACTGGCGGGCCGAGACGCCGAGCTGACCCGTATGCTCGCCAGCATCGACCGGACACTGGAGGAAGACGGCCAATTGGTTCTTTTGGGGGGAAACGAGGGAACCGGAAAGTCGCGTCTGATCGACGAAACGTTGCACTACGCCGAAACACATGGGATGTGGACGCTTTTCGGGCGATGTATGTATCAGGAAATGGTGATGCCCTATCAGCCGTTTGTAGATGCGCTCAGCTACCGGCTTTCCGCCGCGTCGCCGGTCGAAAATGCGCGATTTCGTGTGCGACTGCTCAAAGATTTTCCAGACATCGCCGGACTGATGCGTCACGTATGGACGTCGCAGGAACGCAGAACCCTTGGGGAATACCAGCCTCCGGCCCTGGCACCCGCCGCCGAACAACAGCGGCTTTTCCAGTCGATCATGCACCTGTTTTTCGACATAGCGGATGGCCCCGGTGTCGTGTTGTGCATGGACGACCTGCACTGGGGGGATACGGGAAGCGTTCAACTTTTACACTATATGGCCCGCCAGTTGAAAGGGCATCGCATCTGTTTGATCGCCGCCTACCGACCGGAGGAAGTGCAGGACGCCTCGGAAAGACCGTTTTCCGGCACGCTGCAGCGGTTGAACGCCGAAAATATCGGCGAAACGGTTACCCTTCACAACCTTGACGAGACGGCCATTCGTACGATGGTTCAGGATATCGTCGGCAGCCGAGTGGTGTCGGTATCATTAAGCAATCAGGTCTACCGGGAATCGGGAGGCAATCTGTTATATGCCATCGAAATTCTCAAGTGGTGGCGCGACCGCTCCAAAACCCATAAGCTCGATATCGCCACGCTCGAACAACTGGACGAAATCGCCGTCGCGGTGCCGCCGCGGATCACGGACTTGATCCTGAACCGGCTCAACCGGTTGCAGGACACGGAGCGCGAACTGCTGGAAGTAGCGGCAGTAGGCGGCGACTGGTTCGATGTGGATCGGCTGTCAAACACCGCCGGGGTGGGCCGCCTGGAAACGCTGCGGCAGTTGCACCGGCTGGAACGACGTCATGCCGTGATCGCGGCGGTCGAACGCGGTACTTATCAATTTACCCATGGAAAAATTCAGGAGGTGCTCTATCACGAGTTGCCCGAAATTCAGCTTCAGGCATACCACGCAGCATGGGGACGTACACTGATCGCGTGCCAGGAAACCGGAGAAGACGTGACGGTGGAACTACTAGCCAGTCATTTGTATGCAGGTGGAGATGGACAAGCCGCGCTTGCGTATCTGATAAAAGCCGGAGAAGACGCCATAAAAGTATGCGTGTTCCGAGAGGCAAAGCGATATTGGGAACAGGCCGCAGAGGCCGTGGAGGACATGGAAGGCGAAAACGCCCGGAAATACAGACTCGACATCCTGCTCAACCTCGGACGGATATACTACGATTTGGGCGACTGGGATCTATCGACCGAACGCAACAAACAGGCATTCGGACTTGCACAGGAAATGAAGGAAACCGGCAAGCAAGCCAAGGCGCTTCTGCAGATCGGAGCCGTGCTGATCGGTCGGAATCAGTGGAACGCCGCCATACAGATTTTTGAACAGAGCATCAAAATGTATACAAAGGTAAACAATGATGTGGGAGTGGCTCATGCGAATAGTTATTTGGGTAATATTTGCTACTGGAGAGGCCAATGGGAAAGAGCACATTTCTACTATCTCAATGCACATGAAATATACCTTCTTAGCGATAAAACACGGGTTGCTGTTACCGCCATAAATCTTGGATTAGTTTCGGTCGCGTTAGGGGAAAATGAGACAGCTATTAGCTATTATAATATGGGGAGAGAACTGCACAGGAAAAATAATAATTTACCTAGAATTGCACAGACAGGAACCAATCTTGGTATGGTGTTCGAGAGAGAGGAAAACTGTGATAATGCTATTAAAAATCATCGCGAAAGTGTTGCGCTATTAGAGCGTATGGGGCATTCCCTCAGTCTGTGGAACGCCTACATCAACTATTCGAGAGTCTTAGCTCGAACAGGGGATATTTCTCTGGCCCAGGAGATTCTTCAGAAAGCGTATGCCATTCTTAAAGAACTCAAAAACCAGCGCGGTCTGGCCGAAGCCAAACGGGTGGACGGTCTTATCGTCGGCATACAGCAAAACTGGAACTGAGCGGAGTGTCTTTTTGACGAGAGCGAGCGGTTATATGAGGAAATAAAAGATCCTTTTGGCTATGGAGGAACATTACGGGAACGCGGTTATATGTTTATCCGGAAAGGAGATATCCATCGCGCAAAAACATATCTAAAACGAGCGGAGCGGGCATTTCAAGAAATCGACGCCAGAGGCGATGTCGTCATCGTACAACGCAAACTCAAAGAACTTGAAATGACCCGGAGTCATACCAATGAGTCAGAGCATCCATGAATTCGCCGATATTTCCGACGACACGCTTATCGCCGGGTGTCTGTCGGGCGATCAAAAGGCGATGGACCGTCTATACCGAGTCTATTTTACCTCGGAAGGGACGGTCTACCGCTGGGTATATCTTAAAGCTACCTGGGTTCCGGAGGATGAAAAACAAGATCTGCTCAACGATATTTTCGTGGCCGTCGTGCAGAGTCTTGCCCAGTTCGAACGGCGTAGCGCGCTGCGTACCTATATCGACCGTATCGCCAAGATGAAATGTCTCGACGCGATGCCTTCGCTGCTCGGTCTGGCCAGAGGAAAGGGGATACGTTTCGTGGATATCGACGAACACCGTTCGGACGGCGATCCGGTCGTTCAAGTAGAGGATTCCGCCCCTGAAAATCGGCCGGACCGGGCCTTTGAGGAGTGGGACGAAAAAGACGTGGTTTTTATCCTTCACACCGCGCTGACCCGATGTACCGGTCCCCGATGCCGTCAGGCGCTTGCCTTGTACATGCGCGAGCTTCAGGAGGAAATTTCACGCGAAGATATTGCGGCAGAACTCGACTTGCCTGTCGAACGCGCCAGCCAGATGATCTACGATTGTCTCTACCGGCTGAGAAAACAGATGCAAAAAAAATTTCGAGATTACCGTCACTTTGCCGACTGTGTCTGTGACGGAGTACGAACGGGAGCGCCCAGATCGTTACGCAAGGAGTCCTTATGAGCCGACAGCCTTCAGACGCGAAAATCAGGGACGGCTTTCCGGACCGAGCTTATCTCGTCCAATTGATGAAAAAATACGGATCGGCGCTTTTCGAACCCTGTCCTTCTTCGGAAACGCTGGTTGGCTACACCTACGCCCCCGATCTGCTTGACGAGACGCAACGCCGGTCCGTCGAACGCCATCTCGACATCTGTCTCGACTGTCAGGACAAGATACGATGGCTCACCGAACCGTCGGATCCACCGTCATCTTTTGCATTGCCCGAGACGGTATACGTGTTTCAAGTACAAACACCGAGAGAAATCCGTATCCGCGACCGCGAGGCTACGGCCTATGCCGCCCAGTCGTCAGGCGTCCCTTTGCCTGCGGTTCCGTATATTTTTAGCGAAGACGGATCGTTTTACGCGGAAATCGGTCAGGATCTGGACGACGCGCTTTTTCTGCATATAGATCGATTGCCGGCGGTTTTTCGCTGGCATGCCCTCAAGGTTCGGGCCATGACACAGGATCGCGGGATGGTAGAATCGCCGGTCCGCACCGTGGGGTCGTCCAGAATAGAACTCGGACGTCGAGCGGATATCGTACCGGAGGATATCGTGCGGGTCGAACTCCATTTTACCCATTTGCGCCCCCAATAACGCAAGAAAGGACGCGGATACATGCCGCGCGAAGAGGTGCGAGCCCGCCCGGACGAACTGCTTTCGGGATGGTCCGAGGCTACCGAAGCACAGCGTTACGCGCTGTTGCGTTCGCTCCAACCGCTTTTGAACGATCCGGCCTATCTGCTCGCCTGTTGGGATGAAGCCGGTCTGGCTCGATGCATGCAGGCGTTCAGAAGCCGAGGCGGGGTGGGGGCCAAAGATATGGCGGAACGCCTGCATGGCCAACGCGCCAATATCCGCCGTGTACGCCGAACACTGGCATCCTTTCAAGACGTTTTTATACCGCTCGACCGTATCGTCTTCAAGTGTCGGACCACGTCGGGTAGCCTTTACCGGACCGGTGGATATGATCTTCCCGCCGGGGCTGGGCCGGTGTTTCAGGCCGAACGCGAACGGCAGTCCCGATTGGGTTGGGAAGGTCTGTTTCCCCTGATCAGCCGTCTGTTCGATGCCCTCCCCGAAAAGCAGGCCGCCCCGATACGCCCGCTGGTCGAGGCGCTTGCCTGGTCGCTTCAGGACAATGACAGCGAAGCGGTTTGGCTTTGGGGCTTGTTTGTATCCGGCAACCGGGGCGTGGCCGAACGCATCCGACTTTCGGTATTCGAAGAAGGAACAGGTGATATCGCGTTGATTTCTACACGCTCCAGCGAAACCGAAGAAGGCAAACGATTCGAAACCTCGATCCGCCGCGCCCGATGGGCGGCAGCCGGTTATCTACGCCGGTTGTCGGTGGATTTTGATGCACCGTCGCTGCTTTCGTCGGATATTTTGCTTCGCGTCGGCGACCGATATCATCCGCCCGGCGTCGAAGGCGTTTCGCTCGGTCTGCCGATAGCAATACTGCTTATTGCCGAAGCGCTTAGGCTTGATCCACCGCGCCATACGGCGCTGACCGGACAGATTACCGCCGAAGGACAGGTATATGCCGTAGAAGGCGTTCCAGAAAAAGCAAAAGCCGGGGCGGTCGTAGGCGTAACACGCCTGATCGTATCGGCGGATAACCTGCAGGACGGCCCATGGCCCGACGGTCTGACGGTATACGGAGTCAGGACCTTGGAAGAAGTCTGCGAACGGATATTCGGTGATGTTCTCCTTAAACGCGGATACCGCGCCTATCCGCTCGGTGCCACGGGAAATCTCGACCTCGGAGAACCCGAACCACCCCTTGTGGGAAGAAAACACCATCTTGTCGGGATCAAGCAACGGCTCAATCGCGTTCTATCGGGGTATGGAGGGCTTGTCGTACTGAAAGGCGAAGCCGGTATCGGCAAAAGCCGTCTTTTGACAGAAATCCGGCGTCATGCCGAAACGAGCGGCATGAAAACATTGTTCGGACGGTGTTCCTCGCAGCAAAACCCTATCCCCTATCTGCCACTTATAGAGGCGCTCACGGAAACGATTCCCCCGTCTTCTCCTCCCGATCGAGCGCAACACACAACCGCGCTTAGGGAAACGCTTGAACGGATTCGACAGACCGGAATCGTAGACAGCACGCAATTGCGCGAACTGAAAGTCCGATTGTACGACCAAGTCGTCGCCCTGCTGACGGATCAGGCCCATTTTCAAGGACTTCTGCTCGCTATCGAAGATGTCCATTGGAGCGACACGGGAACGATCGACCTGCTGTATCATATCACCCGGTACATACGACAGAAACGACTTTGTCTGATCGTAACGCTCCGAACCGAAGAAGAAACGCTTAGAACCTCGACCGAAGGTCGGTATCTGACGGAAACGCTCCAGCGATGTATGACCGAAGGGTTGAGCGAGACCGTGGAATTGATCGGATTGGACGTAACCGAGTGTGAAACCCTGATAGCGGCACAGCTCGGAGCGCGTCATGTGCCGATGTGGTTGACCGAGTGGATGTATCGACAGACCCAAGGCAATCCCCTGTTTGTCGTGGAAACGGTTCGATGGTGGCAGGACCAAGGATGGCTTCGTAATAAAAAACTCGAATGGAAGGACCTCGAAACCGGTATGGGACGGGCGGCGCCTCGTATACAGGAACTGATCGAACGTCGGCTGAATCACTTGGAAACACAGGACAAGGAAATCTTGGAGATAGCGGCCATAGGGGGAGAACGGTTTGACGCAGAAGATCTGATCGAGATATGCGAAACCGGACGGCTTCCCATATTACGGGCGATACACCGACTGGATCTAGATCACGGTCTCTTGAGACATATCGAAGGAGCCGTATACGGTTTTTCACACGCCCAGATACGCGAAACACTGTACGACCGGATGTCAGCGGCGCTACGCAAGGAATATCACGCCGAATGGGGCGCGCTGGGGCTAAATCGAAGGGCGGCCGGTAGAGAGGTGGATGCCGAGACGCTGGCGCTGTATCTGTACGAAGGGCGAGAGCCGCACGAAGCGGTCCCGTATCTGATGGAATCGGCGGAGCCTGCCATGCAGATGTTCACGTTCCGAGAAGCAAGACGAAACTGGGAACGTGCCGAAACACTGATGCAAGAGCAAAGACACTCCGACGAAGCACGTTTCAAGATAATGATAGGATTGAGCCGGGTCTGTTACGAAATGGGAGACTGGGAAACCGCGGAGAGTTTTAATCGCCGGGCGTTGGCGTTGGCCGAACAGATAGGCGATATCGCCTCTCAGGCAAGGGCCAGGCTACAACTCGGTGCGATAATGAGCGGACGGAATCTGTGGGACAACGCTATCCAAGTCCTTAAACAGAGCATCGAGATGTATACCCAAATCGACGGTCAGGTGGGAATAGCGAATAACTATAGCTACTTAGGTCACATCGCATACTGGACGGGGCAATGGGAACAAGCGCATGATTATTATCATAAAGCATACGAGATATTTACAGATTTGAAGGATGAAGAAAGGCTTGTCAAGGTGGTATCAAATCTTGGGCTTTTTTTTTTGCTGCGTTAGGAGAAACCGACAAGGCGATTCAATACTATACCATGAGCCGGGAAGTCTATCAAAAAACGGGTAACATACTGGGGTTGGGGGAATCGGCTACCAATCTCGGTATGGTTTTTGAGCGGGAAGAAGACTGGGGCAATGCCCTTAAATATCACGCCGAAAGCATCGAACTCCTGGAGCGTATAGGACATTCTCGCCACCTCTGGAACGCGTATATCAACTATTCCAGAGTTCTGGCTCGAACCGGAGATATTGCATTGGCTCAGGAGATTCTTCAAAAGGCGTATGCGATTCTCAAGGATGTCAAAAATGTGCGGGGACTTGCCGAGGCCAAACGGGTGGAAGGGTTGATCGCGAGTATCCAAGGGGGCTGGGACCGGGCGAAAACGTTTTTCGATGAAAGCGAACGGCTTTGCGGAGAAGCCGACGACCCTCTCGGTCATGCTCAAACGCTACACGAACGCGCAATCCTGTATATAAGAAAGGGTGATACCGATATGGCCGTTTCCTGTTTTGTACAGGCCCGGGCCGCTTTTGAAAAACTCCGAGCCATGGGATCGGTCCGCCATATAGATCGACAACTGGAGTTGCTTGTCAAACCCTATAATCCAGCATAGTCACATCCCGGTAAGTTGAGTAAGCCCCTTTTTCGTACAGCGTTAGAAACCGTTTCAACCGCTGGGTTACGGTGACGAACAGATGACCCGGCAACGCCGCCGGATGAGTGTGTTCCGGGTCATTGACCACCGACCGGATGATCGTTGTCGTCTTATCGATCGGCAACCGACGCAGATTGGCAACATACGCTTCAAAACGGTTTTCCCGAAACAAGGTCTCCTCGATGTTTGAAACATAAACCGTTGAAACGATTTTTTGTTTTTCCCTTATAAACTCCGCCAGTCTACTTAGTGTCTTTTTTCCGGTCATGTCGCCCGTAACCGCCACGATTTTGTTTCGCCTCTGCATGTTTTTGACCCACAGATAGTCTTCCTCGCGGTTTAGAAAATGCCAACGTCTTCCAGTCCGGTCCACCGCCGGCATCAAATCCCGGTAGGTCGGGTATTTGATCCCGTGCCATTCGTCCATGTCAAATCGGGTTTTTATGTCAAGGCCGTGATACGCAAAACAGCTATGCATGGCATGGAAGGTATTCCACGTTTCGCTCGAAAGATTCTTTTCATAGCGTGTTATACAATCTCGGATACGAGCGGATTGTTCTTCGAAAAAGATGGGGTCGAACTGGGTCCGGGCAAAATACGTTGCGAGCATCTCGGCCATATCCGCACCCGGAAGCAGGGAAGACGGAGCCGGGCGTCCCATCAGTACGGACAAATAGGCAGACGGGGAGGGGGCCAATTCGAAACAGGCTTTGAACAGACTATGGAGCCATCGGTTGGGCGGACGGTTATCTACGATAAATCCGTAGGATGCGCCGACAGCGGCCATGCCGGTAAAATTCTGGTCTACTCCGACACCGATATAGACGCCGCCGGGAGCGGCGAGATTACAAACGGTCGGAAGGGCGTGCGCGTAGGAGGATTCGTTTGAAATCAGATACGTCTGGTTCATGGGATACCCAAAACGGCAAAGGCCAGATATGTTGCATATCTTGCCTTTGCCGTTTTAAGTCTAACTAAGAAGGAGTACGGGCAAGGGGCAAGAGGGTCAATCGGCCATCCACTCGGCGCCACCCACGGCTCGATTTCTTCGGTAGCCGTCGCCAGCAACGCTTCGAGGTCTTCGAGGGTAAATTCGTCGACTTCTTCGATAGTAAGTTCGCGCAATTCCTGAGCCATGATACATTCCTCCTGAAAGGGAAGAGTGGGATACTGAAAAAATGGACAATTTATATTTTAGGGAAAGTGGACTCGAAAATGTGATGCAGATCACATTTTGTCAAGGGAAAAATTTAAATTCTTCATATAAAATTTAAGATCGTAATATATTGGAATTTATTTCAAATATATATCCGATTGGCTGACGGGGAAATACTGTAATGAAATTCTTATGGGGCGTATGCGGACGGCTTGACACCCGTGTTGTCGAAGCGTATTTTCAACTGCACATTCGAACAGACGATCTGCTTTGCCCGTTTGCCAAGTGGCAAAGACCGGTCCATCAAACCTGTAAAGCGAGCGGCGTATATGCAAACGTGCCCTAAATGCCGGATCCCGGTCGGAAACCGACAAATATTGTGGACGGTGCGGTGTCTCGCTGCAGAATGCTTCCAGTCTTTCTACTACGCTTACCCAGCATGCGTTGAGTGCCGTGGAAGTGAAATTCAAGCTGGGCATGGTATACTATAAGAAAAACAACCTGTCCGCGGCGCAAAACATGTGGCGGGATGTTCTTGCGCTCGACCCCGATCATCGGGAAGCGCAAAATATGCTCCGCCAGATCGAAACGGATTCCGCTCCGGGTAGGGACGAGGATTCGTCTGCATGATCTGCCCGGCCTGCGGTCATGAAAACCATACAGACACCCAATTCTGTACCCAATGTGGAGCCGATATGGATACGCAATCATCGGGGCGGCTGATCGTGATCAGCGAACCGGCCACCTCGCTCCTGAACAGCCGACGGGGAATCGGCAGTGGCGGAACGGAGGAACGGCGGGGCGGCATTCGAATTGCCCAAACCCCCTTTCTGATCGGACGCAACCGCGACAACACCCTGATTCTCAACGACGACCAGACCTCTGCCAATCACGCCCGCATCGTCTCGGATAGCAGACAAATCTTTATCGAAGACGCGGGCAGCACCAACGGCACGTTTGTGGACGGCGTACGCATCGAAACGCCGACATCGCTCAAAGACGGCTCTCTGATCAAAATCGGCAGCACCATACTCAAGTACGAAGCGCCGGAATAGCCCGGCGTCCGAACCGCTTTGTCTTAAACCTGGAGACGTGCATGGAGGTCGTTTATCCCCGTCGAAAAACACGCGCGGTGCGTGTCGGTAATGTCGTAATCGGTGGACGGCATCCGATTGCCGTTCAGTCGATGATCACGGAAAACACGCGCGACGTGGATGCCTGTGTCGCCGCCATTCGGCGTCTGCACGAAGCAGGGTGCGAGATCGTCCGTGTGACGACCCCTACGCTGGCCGATGCCCACTGTCTCGGCGAAATCAAAAGACGCCTGATCGATACCGGGGTCCCCGTCCCCCTTGTCGCCGATGTGCATCATCAGGGGGCAAAAATCGCCGAAGAAGTCGCCGCGTTTGTGGACAAGGTGCGTATCAACCCGGGCCTCTACGTATTCAAACGCTTGGAAAGTTCGATCGAATACACGCCGGAAGAAATGGCCTCCGCCGTCCATGAAATAGAAGAACAGCTTTTGCCGGTGATCCGTGTGTGCAAAGAGCGGGATATCGCCATGCGGATCGGAGTAAACCACGGATCGCTCTCGGACCGGATGACTGTCACCTATGGCGATACCCCGCTCGGCATGGTCGAGTCGGCGCTCGAATACCTGCGTATCTGCGAAGCGCACAGATTTCCCAACCTGATCGTTTCGCTCAAAGCCTCGCGCGTGCCCGTTATGCTGGAAGCCAATCGTCTGATGGTCAAACGTATGGACGCGGAGGGCATGGCCTACCCGCTTCACCTGGGCGTTACGGAAGCCGGTGACGGCGTTTATGCGCGTATCAAATCGACTGCCGGCATCGGGACGTTGCTGGCCGAAGGCATAGGCGATACGATCCGCGTCTCGCTTTCCGAGGACCCGATCGAAGAACTGCCGGTCTGTTACGATTTGCTTCAGGCGTTGGGGCTTCGGCGTACCAAAGTGGAGTATATCGCCTGTCCTTCGTGTGGACGCACCAAGTTCGATCTTGTCAAAGTGCTTGCCGAAGTAAAGGCGGCTACCGCGCATCTGGTTGGCCTGGATATCGCCGTAATGGGCTGTATCGTCAACGGGCCGGGGGAAATGGCGGATGCGGATTACGGCTATGTCGGACGCGCCAACGGCATCATCTCGCTCTATCGGGGCCGCGAGTGCGTCCGGATGAGCGTCCCGCAGGAAGAAGGCGTACAGACGCTGATCGACCTTATTCGCCAAGATGGGCGTTGGGCCGACCCGAAATAGCCGTTTTCCTAAACATCGCCTGCACGTCTTCCAGATCGAAACCGAATCCGAAAGCCAACGCCACGCGCCACAGTCCTATTTCTTTGCACAGTTCGTTTCGCGCCGTCTCCTTCTTTTCCACAGCGGTAACCGCCTGCCGGATGGCCGAACACATCACCCCACGTCCGC
>VGJU01000060.1 GCA_016867335.1 Candidatus Zixiibacteriota bacterium
GTCACGCTGGACTTGCCGACAGCATCGCTGCGCAGAACATCCGCAGGGCCGCTATCAACCGGCCCATCGTGGACAACGCCTTTGGTGTTGAACTACAAACCCCGTTGCTTGCTACGGGGTAGTTGATCGTCTACCCTTTCTTGTACGGCTCGCAAATACCCACTTTCTGGGCGGGTTCGGTCATGTCCGGCGTCATGTACCAGTGTGACGGCGGGCTGTCCCCGCTGTTGCCGACCAGATGGTTGCCGTCTTTGTCGAGCGCAAGGACGTTAACGCCTCCGATCCGTTGATCGTGCAGATCGTTGAGATCGCGGAGCGCCTCGCGCACCGCTTGTTCGATACCCAGCCCCATTTTCATGTACACCACGACGCTACGCGCCGATCCGACGCGGATCGCCATCTCGCCTGCGCCGGTGCAGGCGGCAGCGCCATACCGGTTGTCGGCATACCCACCCGCGCCAAGCACCGGAGAGTCGCCGAGCCGACCGGGATATTTCCAACCCCATCCGCTCGTGCTTACCCCCGAACAGATGTCGCCGTTTGCATCCTGTACCAGATAGTTGACCGTCCCCATCTTATAAGGATCGGTCGCCCATTTGCTCATCCGCCACAGTTCGGGATGCGCCTCCAGCGCCGCCGGATCGGCTACACCGATTTCTTCGCAGAGCCGTTTGAGCCATATTTCGCGCATCGAGTCGGTAAGCAGTTCGGTTTTCTCGAACCCCATCTCGGAAGCAAACCGCTCCGCTCCCTTGCCTACGAGAAAGACATGAAGCAGTTTCTCCATCACGCACCGCGCAATCGAGATGGGATGCTCATACCCGGATACACAGCCTACCATGCCCGCGTTGAGCGTTTTTCCATCCATGATCTGCGCGTCGAGTTCAACGACACCGAGAATGTTGGGCGCACCACCCAACCCTACACCCGTATCTCGCAAATCGCTTTCCACGGCGCGACAGCCGGCTTCCACCGCGTCGATGGCGCTCCCCCCGTTTTTGAGGGTTTTCATGGCCTCTTCCAGCCCGTACGGACCGCTACACACCACGATCATGACTTCTCTCCTTACCCGTGGATGATTTTTCGGGAAAACCTCTTGTATCTTCCATGTCTTGTCTGTGCGCTCTACCGTTTGTTTTTGAGCGACCGAAACGGGCTACAGACGGTATAGCGCGTTAAACTTGCGCTGCATGTAATTCAAAAAATAAGAAGCGGAAAGCGGTGTACCCGTCACCTTCTGCACCAATTCGCCGGCACGGTAGGTCATACCGGGGCGATGGATATGCTCACGTAGCCAGTCGCGCAAGGGAAGCAATTCGCCGCGCGCGATATGGTCTTCGAGGTTTGGAAGGTCTTGTTCGGCGGCCCGGTAAAACTGCGCGGCATACAGATTGCCAAGCGTGTAGGTCGGAAAATATCCAAACCCTCCGTGCGACCAATGAATGTCCTGCAACACCCCCTGACGGTCGTCGGGAGGAACGATACCCAAATACGTCTCCATCTTTGCGTTCCATACCGACGGCAGGTCGTCTACCGCAATATCTCCGGCAAACAGACCGCGTTCGATCTCGAACCGAAGTAGGATGTGCAGGTTGTACGTCACCTCATCCGCTTCGACCCGGATAAAAGAAGGCTCCACCCGGTTGATGGCCGCGTAGAATTCGTCTTCGGAGACGCCTTGCATGGGGCCGGAAAAGGTATCGACAAATCGGGGAAAGAAAAAACGCCAGAAAGCCCGGCTACGGCCCACCATGTTTTCCCACATGCGCGACTGCGACTCGTGTATGCCGAGCGACACGGAGCTTCCGCGCGGTGTCCCTTCGAAAACCGGATCCTGACCTTGCTCGTACAACCCATGTCCGGCTTCATGGATGATGCCGAACAGCGACTGGGTGGGCAAATTGGGAGCGTAGCGTGTGGTGAGACGTACGTCCTGCGCGCCCATGTGGGTACAGAAAGGATGGGGGGATACGTCCAGCCGTCCGGCGTCGTAGTCAAAGCCCATCTGACGGCTGACCGTGACGCCGAAACGCTCTTGATCGGCAATAGGAAATTCGCATTCCAGAAAGTCGGCACGGGAAACGACGCCGGAATGTCGGATACGAGCAACCAGATCGACCAGCGGATCGCGCAGCGTTTCGAATACTCCGGCAATATCGCGTGTAGAGGCACCCGGTTCGTATTCGTCCAACAAGGCATCGTATGGCTCATCGGTATAGCCGATGGCTTCGGCAACTTGTTTCTGAAGCCCGACCAAACGCGAAATCCAGGGGGAGAAGGCCGGAAAATCGTTGTTTTGACGCGCTTCACGCCATACTTCGATGGCCACCGAACTGGTTTCCGTGATATCCTTGACCAGTTCGGTGGATATTTTTCGGGAGCGGTCATACGACCGGGCGATTTCACGCAGGTTGACCTGCTCGTCCGGTGTCAGGGTTTCGGACTGCGCCTCCGAAATGGCAGCACCCATTTCCGCCGAGGTAAACCGCGTGTGCGAGATACCTGCCAATGTACCCAGTTGCCGCCCCCGTGTTTCCGCTCCCCGGCGGGGCATGTACGTTTCCTGATCCCATCCCAGAAGCGACAGTGCGCCGCCGATGTCGGCGACCTCACGTTGTACGACCATCATCCGGTCGTAGCCTTTTCCCATATCGATTTCCTTTCGGGCGTTCTTTCGGTGTGATTGCCGTTTCTCGCTACTTCCGTCTCCGGATAAGGTGGGCAGGGCGTCCGCAGAGAGCGATCCCGGATAAACAAGACAAACCTGTCCGCCTAATCATACGATGGCGCCGAAACAGGGTCAAGCGGTTTGGTAGACATACCTGAAAACCGTATCGACCGGCAAGTGAAGAATGAAAATACATTTTTTTTGAAGGGCGACGCGACAGTCTCTCGTGAAAGGCTTTAAGCTATCTCATTGATTTTATTAAAGATGTAAATCCACACAACAAATGTTTGGATCAAAATTGTGAAAAAGCGTCCATCGGCCTGCGAATGTAGGCGGAAACACGATTAAAAATTGCTTGCGCACGGTATGCCATCCTGTTATACTTGTAGCCGATCCTACCTGAAAAACCCGGCGTGGACGCTGTATCCTCAAGTACGGATTCGCCGGGATCGATCAGCACTGACAGGGTGCTGTGTTTTCATTACACCATTTTATCTTCCCATAGGGGGACACACATGAATCGCGCTGATCTAGCTGCCCATGTCGCGCAAGAAACCGGTTTGTCCAAAGCCCAGGCCGATGAAGCCATTTCCGCCGCATTGGGCGCGATCAAGGACTCTCTGAAGGGCGGAGGTTCGGTAACCCTGATCGGTTTTGGCACCTTTAGCGTCACCAACCGGGCGGCCCGGACCGGTCGCAACCCGGCAACTGGCAAGGCCATCAAAATCAAGGCAAAAAAGGTCGCCAAATTTACCCCCGGCAAAGCGCTTAAAGAAGCCGTAGCCTAAGATAGCGCTGCCCCATCCGTCCCTCTGTGTCGGGTGGGGTTTTTTTTTGCCCGCCGGAGTCTTTTCCCATGCCCACAAAAGAACATGAGCGATTGCGCGAAATCGGTGCGGGCGTCCCACCTTGGCGAAAGTGGGGGCCATACGTAAGCGAACGCTCGTGGGGAAGCGTGCGTGAAGACTATAGCCCCGACGGTAACGCATGGACCCATCTCCCGCACGATATGGCCCGCAGCAAAGCCTATCGGTGGGGAGAAGACGGTCTTGCCGGCATCTGCGACCGATTCCAACTCCTCGTTTTTTCGCTGGCCTTCTGGAATACCCGAGACCCCTTTCTCAAAGAACGCGCCTTTGGTCTTTCCGCGCCGGAAGGCAATCACGGCGAAGACGTAAAAGAATACTACTTTTACTTAGACAATACCCCCACACACAGCTACATGCGGTATCTGTACAAGTATCCGCAGGCGGAATTTCCCTACCGCGACCTGACGGAAGAAAATCGTCGGCGTGAAGGGCAGGGATTTGAATACGAACTTTTAGATACCGGCGTTTTTGACGAAGATCGCTATTTCGACGTGTTTGTCGAATACGCTAAAGCGTCTCCGGAAGACCTCTGCATACGCATTGAGGTCTGGAATCGGGGGCCGGAAGACGCGGATTTTCATCTGATCCCGCAACTATGGTTTCGCAATTCTTGGGTATGGTCCAATCCGCGCAAACCCGAACCTTTTATCCGAAAAGGGCCGTCGGGCAAGGGGTATGTCAGTCTGCTGGCGGACGACTCCGGTATGGACCCGCTTCCGCATCTTCCGTTTCCCTACCGGCTTGGCCCCCGCTATCTGTACGCCGAAGGAAAACCGAATCGACTGTTTACCGGCAACGAAACCCACATGGAACGGGTATATCCCGGCTCAAAGGGGCATACCCCGTATGTCAAAGATGCCTTTCACCGGTACATCGTAAACGGGGAAGACTGTGTAAACCCCGGTGGCAAAGACACCAAAGCTTGCGTACACTACGTAGAACGTATCCCGGCAGGCCAATCCAAAGTTTTCCGGCTTCGTCTTGCACCCGACCCCATGGACGAACCCATCGAGCCGATAGACGCCATCGTGACGGAACGCCGGACCGAAGCGGACGCGTTCTACGCGCATATTCATCCCCCCAACGCATCCCAAGACGAATGCCATGTCCAGCGACAGGCGTTTGCCGGGTTGCTTTGGACCAAACAAATCTATCTGTTTGATGTCAATCGGTGGTTAGAAGGAGACAACGCCGACCATGCGCCACCGGACAGTCGGTGGTATATCCGAAATACGCACTGGCGGCATCTCAACTCGATGCGCATCATGTCGATGCCGGACAAATGGGAATATCCGTGGTTTGCCGCATGGGATCTGGCGTTTCACTGTATCCCACTTGCCATCATCGACCCGGATTTTGCCGAAGAAATGCTTTGGGTGTTGCTGTTCGAACAATTTCAGCACCCCAACGGACAGATCCCGGCCTACGAATGGGAGTTCTCCGATATGAACCCGCCCGTACACGCCTGGGCGGTCTGGAAAGTCTATAACACGCTTAAAGAACGACATGGTCGAATCGAGTTGACGTTTCTCGAAAAATCGTTTCACAAACTACTGATGAATTTTGCCTGGTGGGTAAACAAGGTAGACAGTTCGGGCAACAACGTATTCGAAGGCGGTTTTTTAGGGCTGGACAACATTACGGTCGTGGATCGGAGCGAACCGCTTCCGGGGGGTGCAGTACTCGAACAGTCCGATGCCACAGGCTGGATGGGGCTTTTTTGTCTCAACATGATGCGCATCGCGCTGGAATTGGCCGAAAGAAATCGTGTGTACGAGGGGATGGCCACAAAGTTTTTCCAGCACTACATCTATGTCGGCGCCGCCATGAAACGCATGGGCGGACGAAACTACCAACTCTGGGACGACCGGGACGGCTATTTCTACGACGTATTGCGCTATGAGAACGGGGAATTTCATAAATTTCGTTTGCGCTCGCTTGTAGGGCTGATTCCGCTGTTTGCCATCG
This sequence comes from Candidatus Zixiibacteriota bacterium, assembly GCA_016867335.1. GTDB lineage: Bacteria > JAAXHH01 > JAAXHH01 > JAAXHH01 > JAAXHH01 > VGJU01. The sequence goes on from VGJU01000060.1 coordinate 5,506, forward strand.
ACGTACTCCACGATCTGGACCTCAAACAGTTTCCCGAATTTCTCGGCAATCTCAACTGGTTTCTGCGCAACCGCAACGACTTGGTCAGCAAATGCTGTTATACCGACGAACAGGATGGCGTTCGTCGGCATATTCTGGCGATCGTCGATCAGGATCAGTTGGCACGGATATTACCTCGAGTATGGGATCCCGACGAGTTTCTTTCTCCGTTTGGCATCCGGAGTCTGTCAAAAATCCATGCCGACCATCCGTTTGTATTTGGGGAAAAAGAAGTCCGCTACGAGCCAGCCGAGGCGGTGAGCAAGATCAAGGGAGGCAATTCGAATTGGCGCGGTCCGTTGTGGTTCCCCACTTCATATCTGCTGATCCACTCGCTCGACAAGTTTGGAGAAGCCTATGGGGAAGATTTTCTGATCGAGGCGGCCAATTCCAAGCAACCCGTACACCCTTCCGAGATGGCAAGGGAAACCGCCAACCGGATGATTCGGTTGTTTGTGCGAGACGAGAACGGACGACGTCCGATATACGGCGGAACCGCCATATTTCAGGAAGACCCCTTCTGGCGGGACCATCTGTTGTTTCACGAATATTTTCATGGCGACAACGGGGCCGGGCTTGGCGCCTCGCATCAAACCGGCTGGACCGGGCTTATCGCCTCCATGATCGACGAATGGCGTAGGTAGGGCAACGCATACGTCACCCTATGCGCCCCCGCCCGTAGGCGCACCGGCTTCCTGCGGGAACGGCGCAGGTTCCGGAAGAGCCTCCGGCGTGTCATGCACCGGTTCGGACGCACGTGAAAAACGTGCCGCTATCCATGCCCCTGCGTCATCCAAAAAGGTGTAGGCAACCGGTACGATCACCAACGTGAGCAAGGTCGAAGTAATCAACCCCCCGATGACCGCACGTGCCATAGGCGCCCGAAATTCCGCCCCGTTGCCGAGCGCCAACGCCAAAGGAAGCATCCCGAAAATCATTGCCAGCGTCGTCATGACAATGGGCCGAAGTCGTATCTCTCCCGCGTCGATCAACGCTTCCCTCCGGTCTTTGCCCATGCGTCGAGCCTGATTGGCAAAGTCGATCAGCAAAATCGCATTTTTGGTCACCAACCCCATCAGCATGATCACCCCGATCATCGACATGATATTGAACGTCGATCCCGTAGCCAGCAAAGCAAGCATGACTCCGACCAGCGACAGCGGTAGCGACAACATGATCGCCAGCGGCTGAAGAAACGCTCCAAACTGGCTGGCAAGGATGATATAGATAAAAACGATCGCCAGAATCAAACTTTCGATGATATAGCCCACCGTCTCGCGGAAATCGGCGGTCTCTCCGCCAAGCGATACCGTATAGCCGGGCGGAAGGCTCATACCGGCGATGCGGGATTCTATGTCGGCGCTTACATCGGTCAACGGTCTTCCACTGATATTGGCGCTTACGTTGACCATACGGGCCAGGTTCCGGCGTTCGATTCTGGGCGGCGACAACCCCCGATCGATCCGTGCCAAATGGCTGAGCGGCACGATGCCCCGCATTCCGTTCTCATCCATCCGCGTTACCGTGATCGGGATACGTTCCAAGTCTTCTTGCGACATACGGGCCTCCGGTGGAACCTGTACGACCACGTCATATTTTTCGCCCGCCGGATCCTCCCATGTCGTCGCCGTTACGCCGGAAACGAGCGGGCGGATAGCCCCGGCCACCCCCTGCACCCCGATACCAAGATCGGACGCCGCCTCCCGGTCCACCAACACCCGCATTTCCGGACGCTCCTGCTCGAGCCCGCTTTCCACCTCGATGGCTCCCGGTACGCTGCGTACCGCCTGTAGAATATCGTCCGAGAGTCTTTTGAGTTCTTCGATCTGGGGACCACGTACAAATATCTGAATAGGTTTCTGCGGCCCTCCCATCCCACCGGACATGACCGACGCCTGCACGGCCACCATTTTTTCGAAATCCGCCCGAAACAACTGCTCCAGTTCTTGCTGGCGCAACGCACGCTCCGCTTTGGGCGTGAGACGAACATAGATGCTGCCTTCGTTGATCTGACTGTTTTGCCCCGCCCCGATGGTCGTATAGGTGTATTCCACTTCCGGATATTTCTTTAGCGCCGCATCGATCGTCTCCGCCTTTTGCCATGTATATTGCAACGAAGAGCCTACCGGCGTTTTGAACGTGATGTTGGTCTGGCTTTCGTCGGTTACCGGAGAAAATTCGCCACCGATCAGCTGAAACAACAGCATCGCGGCGACAAAAGACGCGGCGGCGATGCCGAGCGTCGCCCATCTGTGGTTGAGCGCCCATGCCACCATAAGCCGGTAATACCTGCCGATCCGTTCGAACTGCGCATTGAAACGCGCCAGCAATTTGCCTATCGGCCCACGTTCCCGATGCCCCTCGGCTTCGGTGTCGTACCACACCGACGACAACATCGGATCGAGCGTAAACGAAACAAACAACGATACCAGCACGGCAAAGGCCACGGTAATGCCAAATTCATAGAAAAATTTGCCGACGATCCCGCCCATAAAAGCCACCGGCACAAATACCGCGATCACCGTCGAGGTCGTGGCGGTCACCGCAAGCCCGATTTCACTTGTTCCTTCGCTTGAGGCCGCGTGGTGGTCTTTTCCCATTTCCACGTGCCGCACGATATTTTCCCGGACCACGATGGCATCGTCGATCAGTATGCCGATGGCAAGCGAAAGCGCCATGAGCGTCATCATGTTGAGCGTGAAATCCATGGCAAAGATCATGATAAACGCACTGATCACCGACACGGGAAGCGTAAGTCCCGTGATAACCGTAGATCGCCACGAGTTGAGAAAGATAAAGACGATCAACACCGTCAATATCGCCCCGATGATCAGGGTCATTTCCACGTCTTCCACCGAGTCGCGAATATAGATGGAGTTGTCCACGATCACCCGCGCCGATACGCCAGAGGGCAGCGTCGGGTTGAGCTCCCCTACGGCTTCCTTGACGGCGTCGACCACAGTGACGGTATTGGCTCTGGATATTTTGAGCACGTCGAGCGAGACGGTGCGTCTTCCGTTAAACAGGGCGACGTCTTCGAGTTCCTTTTCGCTATCCTCGATTCGGGCGATCTGACCCAGACGGATCGAGGCGCCGTTACGTCGATCCACGATCAGACGGGTGAAGTCCTCCGGGCGGACGATTCGACCGGTAATGCGGATCAGTTCTTCGGCTCGCGCAGTTGTCATTTTACCGGCCGGCGCTTCCACATTTTCGGTTTCCAACGCCCGAACCACCTGATCGGGTGTAATCGACAGCGCCTCCATCGCGCGTGGATCGAGATGTACCCGTACGGCCCGCTCCGCTCCGCCGACCAGATTGACCTGTCCGACACCGGAGACGTTTTTGAGTCGCCGCGAGACCACCTGATCCGCCAAGGTAGTCAACGCACGGATGTCCGAGCGTCCGTCGCTCTCCAAAACCACCGACACGACCGGCTGAGCACCGGGATCGAACCGCTGGATCAACGGCGTCTCTATGGCGTCCGGGAGATCGTTGCGGATCGCCTCGATCTTGGCGCGTACGTCCTGCGCCGCCACTTTGTCGTCGATATCCAGCTCGAATTCGATAATGATGCTCGACAACCCTTCCAGCGAGGTGGAGTTGATGGTTTTTACACCTTCCACCGTATTGAGCGCTTCTTCGATGGGGCGAGTCAGCGAACGCTCGACCGCTTCGGGGCTTGCGCCGGGGTAGGTCGTCTGTACAAACAGAATAGGAAAGGATACGTCCGGAAACAGGTCGATATTAAGCCGTCGATAGCTAAAAAGACCCAGAACGACAAGCGCGACCATCATCATGGTGGCAAAAACCGGGTGTTTTATCGAAGTGTCGGACAGCACCATCGCGGATTACCTCCCCTTCGTGGAATCGACGGCGAGCGCCACCCGCGTCCCCGGAGCCAGATCGGAAGTCGGGCCTACCAGAACGATGTCGCCCTCGCGCAAGGCTCCGGCGACCGCCACCAGCCCCGCAGCCTCGTCTCTCAACGTCACCGTCACGGACACTGATGTCGCTACACCGGCGTCGATACGGAATACGGCGTTGTTTCCGTCTATCGACCTAAGCGCATCAACCGGCACGGTAAGCGTTGCTTCCGCCTGTCCGGTCACGATGCGTCCGGTAGCGAAAAGCCCTCCGATCAAATCGCGGGTGTCGTTGGGTATTTGGGCATGAACCGTTACCTGTCGGGTGACGGGATCCGCGCCGGGGTTGATCCGAGCGACCGACCCTTTGAAGGTACGATCCACGTATCCTTCCACCCGGCAGACGATGGGCAATCCCACCCGGATGCGTCCTATGTCTTCCGAAGATACGGAAGCCGTCAGTTCGATGATCCGTGGGTCCACGACCGTCAGAATCACGTCGCCGTCGTCCGCATGATCGCCGGGTTCGGCGATCCGTCTGCTGACCACACCGTCGATGGGAGATGGGAATCCGGCATCCGAGATAATTTTGCGCAACTCATGAAAACGGGCGATTCGAAATGTAACCTGCGCCTGAGCTGCATCCGCCTCGGCTTGCGCCGTATCTATTTCGCGCGGAGCGATCGCACCTTCTCCGGCAAGACGTTTCGAGCGGTCGAGATGTTGACGCGCGTTTTTTAACGCCGCTTCCGCCGCCGCCAATTCCGCTTCGGCGCTTTTAAGCTGATATTGAAGCTCGTCGGTATCCATCGCGGCAAGCGACTGACCTTTGCGAACCACCGTCCCTTCCTGAACCGACACCTTCAGAATATCACCCGCAATCTTTGCCTTGATATCCACTATCAGCGAAGGCGTCAGCACCCCGCTGATGGCCGGACCGGTGGTAAGGTCTTGCCGGACCACCTTGCCCACGTCGCCCTGGCTCAACATGCGCGTCGGCGGCGCGGGATCCGCAACCGATTCCGCCGTCTCCGCCGCACCACCACATCCACCGCTCAACCCCGCCAAAACGCCGACCACTCCCATCCATCCATATAGCCTGTCTCGTCCGTATAACCGCATGATACCTCCCTGTATCCGTTCGAAAATCCGTTCTTTATTCCATGTTTTTTGCAAGTCGCATATCGGCGGCGCGCTCCAACTCGATCAACGCCATGTTGTAGTCGAAAAACGCCTGCAGATGGTTCATCCGCGCCCGCTGAAGCTGAAACCGAGCGTCCGAGACTTCGAGCGGTGTCGATATGCCTTCTTCTAATCGTATTTCCGCAAGCCTAAGCGCCCGCTCGCCCTGTTCGACCGTTCTTCGGCGGGCTTCGATCTGCGCTTTGGCTCCGCTCAGATTCCGATAGGCGCGTTCCACCTCGTTTCGGACCGACTCTTCGACCTGGGCGTGTTGTTCGCGGGCAAGACTCAGATTGGCCCGTGCTTCGGACACCTTTGCACGTGTGCGCAACCCGTCGAACAACTTGAAGTCGACATTGAATCCCACCGACCAGTCGGTTCGCCAGTCGCCGCGTCCCGGAAACAATCCGGTCGGGAATGCCTGACGGCTGTAGTTCGAGAACAAGGAAATTCTCGGCCAAAAATCGGACCGGGCAACACCGACGGCCAGACGCCGGGCCTCGATTTCATGCCGCGCGGCTTCAACCGCCGCCCGATCCCCGACACGGGCCAGCAGCGTCTCCAGACCCGGAAGGTCCACCGGGTGCCGTGCCGGATCCTGCATCCCCGAAGTCAACCGTGTCGGGGCGTCGGAAGACAGGTTGACCAGCCGTTTGAGATCGAGCAATCTGAGCCGATACTGCTCTTCCGCAGCCACTACCTCAGGCATCTGGTTGTCACGCTGAACTTCCCCCTGAAGCAGTTCGAAGTCCGAAGCCGTCCCCTCTCGGTGCTGTCTGCGTAACTGATCAAGCTGGCGCTCGGCCTGTTCGAATCCCAACCGGGCGATCGATACCGCACGCTCCGCCAGTAAGGCCGAAAAATAGGCTTTGCTGACACTCATGACGACATCGGCCTGGCTTTCTTTAAACTGTGCCTCCGCCGCATCCCGGACCCGGCTCGCCACACGGGGCGCAGCCCACAGCCGATTGCCCTCGAAAACGGTCTGATTGATCGTAAATCCCGAATTCCAAGTGTTCAGACGCCCAAACGGCGAGTCGGAAAATTGTCCGAGAAGACTCGACAGTCCCGCCGTAGGCAGCGCCCCTTCGAGCGCCGTGACACGGTCGGCGACAGACGCGGACGGATCCGGTGTAAACACCCGTATGTTGGGTGTGTTACCGCCAAAACCCGAATTTCGAAAAACCGATTTGATCTGTCGATTGTATCCACACGAAAACGAAAGCTGGGGCAACGCATCCGCCCGGACATTGGCAATCTGGGCCTCCGCAAACTCGATCTGGGCCGTAGCAATCTTGATCTCTTCGCCTTCGGCCATCGCTCGACGAATGGCCTCTTCCAAACTCAGCCCTGCCGAATCGGCATGTTGCGCTCCGACAGGAACGGCCTGCAATACCAAACAAGCCGTAACGGTCAACATCCACCCTCTTTTACCGATATGCATAATCCCTCTCCGAAAAAAACGCCCCCGCCAAACGACACTTCCATCCTCTTATATTACCGCAACGACCGGCTTTTATTCAACCCGATTCCAATATGCACAAAAGCCAATATACGGCATTCGACACGAGAAGGCCATAAAAAAATACCAAACGTACGTTTTGTGTTAAAGTAAACGCGAAGGAGATACAAAGGTCATTGCTTGAAGAAAAATCCTGCGGCGAAAACAGGCGCGGCCAACACGTTTTGACCGCGTGTCGCGGTCTGGACCGACCAGGTAAAACCCATGCGATCCGTCAGCGATATGTGGGCTTCGGGGCCGAAACTCATATACCGCTGATTATTTCCTCCCAGTCCTCCCGTACCTCCCATAAACGTCGAATTTCCGTTGCGTAACGTCTCTACACCACGCAGATGTCCCGCTATGGTAAAGCGAGGATGAGGTGTCCAACCGATTTCGAGACCGTATCGAAATTCCTCTGAAAACCTTCCGGTTCGGTGGTTCAACCCCGTCTCTACCGAGACGTAGAACGGAGCACGCGAGTATCCGGCCTGAAGCATCGCTTGCTGATTGAATTCACCATCGCCGGTATAGAGTCCGTTTACCTGCTGATCGTCTCCTACCGGAAGCCCCAGCCCCATTTGAATGCTGACGACCATAGGGCCGCGGACGATAAGACCGAACCGTACCCCTGCGTCGATATCCGCGATACCGGTCTTGGCGTCACCCGGAAAAAATACGAACCCGCTCGAAGCCCCAACCTGACGGTTAAGCGTGATTCGTTTGACAAAGGGAAGATAGCCAAATACCGTTAAACGCCGGGTAAGACCGTATTCGGCGTACAGTCTGGCGGTGTAGGAACTCAGCGTGGGGATGACAACTCGGTTTCCGGTCGGTTCGTAATACGCGCCGGCCCGAACGATTTCTCCGTTTAGCTTGAAATAGCCGCGTCCCGGCTCCTGTGTCCACGCGCCGGCCTGTGCGCCGGACGGAAAAAACGACACGACCGCGACCCATAGAAGAAAATACAGAAGGGGACGGAAAAAAAACGGGTAAAATTGGCAAGGTGAAATTGAAAGTATGGACAACGGATTTCTCTTCTCTCCGCAGTCATGCGGTTCGGATGGGACCATTATTGAAACTGCGCGTATCCAAAGACGACATTGAACGGCACACAGTGAATGATCACCCAGTCATAGCTCTGAAGACTCACCCCTTGGGGCACTTCGTAGCTCTGCGCGCCGGAAAGACGTTTGACGCGCCCCAACCCCACACTCCCGGAGCCGACGGTATTGCTCCGGGAAAGAAACACCTCGATACCGGGACCACTGCTTACGTTGAAATCGGCGCCGAACTTGAGCACGAGCCGGTCGCTGTCGGGTGCTATTTTCTCCAGTGCAGCCGTACCCTGCACGACATACCCGGAACCCGGGCGTCGGGTAAAAGCGCCGGACCTGCCTTCCACCGCCGAAGCCGGAACCCGGACGAAAACCGGTCCGCCCGTCACCCCGTCGGTCACAGCCGTGATGCCGGTCGTTCCGGCGGTGACGCCCGTAACCAGACCTCCGGCATCGACCGAAGCTACCGTGGTATGGGTGGTCTGCCAAGTAAACGTCCGACCGCTCAGCGGCTGACCATTTAGCGCATGGGCAACCGCCTGAAGCCGTACCGTGTCTCCTACGGCGATATGGACAGAGTCGGGCGTGACCGAGACAGACGCAACCTGTGTGGACAAATCAGCGACGACCATGAGACGAACCGCCGGGCTGATGACGCCTTGACACGATGCCGTAATGTTGACCTGCCCCACCTGATGTCCACGTACATAGGTTACAAAGGCCAGGTGGCCGCGCGTATCCAGTACCGTATCCGAGACACCGACCGAGGCGATGGATGGGTTTGGGCTCGCCCAGGCGATAGGAATGACCCGCTCCACGCCAAGACTATCGAAAAACATCGCTTGGAACGCGTCGAATCGCCGATTAGAATGGCTTTCATGGAAGGTGCGACCGTAATTTTAGGCGCTATCGAAGATGTCGGGTCGGTGATCAGGTCCGTACCGACACAACCCCCCGCCAAACCGGTCAGCGTAGCAAAAAAAGAGAGAAAACGTCGCATAGGTTTGTTAACCTATCCCTGAACAAACTCGATCAACACGCCATCCGGGTCTATCGCGCAGACCACCCCGCCATCGTCGGGCAACATGGCCGGCTCGGTCAGAAACTTTACCCCGTCGGCTTTGAGCGTGTCGTACGTCTCCCGGATGTTTTCGACAAAAAAAGTAAGCCATCGCACACCGGCGGCAAAGTCGTGTGTCCGACGCGATGGCGGCGTGTCGATCTGCATCAGCTTGATCAACGTGTCTCCCGCCTTTACCCGCACCTGACGAAAACCGGACGGCGCCAGTCCCGCTCCCACGGCAAGGTCGCCGGGAATCTGAATGTCGAGTACGACCTCCAGTCCTAGCAGATCTTTGTAAAAATGGAGCGATTCCTCGAAATGACTACATGTTATGGCGATATCGATAACCGAATGGGTTAGTTTGAGCATGGAACACCTCCGGCGAGGTTGTGCTAAAAAGCTACTCCCGCAGTCAGCCATACGGCTCCGTTGGGAGGGAAAAACAAGTGAAAAGATGAAGTAGACGCACCGCGTGTATCGATGCCTCTGACCGCGTCGATCGCGCTGACTATCCGGGTGACAAGCGCAAATCCGATCAGGTATACACTACGGGTGTCCGCGCGCCGACTCGACTGACGGATGTCGAGATACGCTTTTCGCGACGTCTCGGCGTCCCATGCCCAGGTATGGGTTCCGGTATATAGCCGGGCGCGGGAACCCTGTATCAGTTGTTGCTGAAAATTGAACACCTCATTACTCGAAAACGCACCGATGTTCCGAAAAAATGTATCATCCTGGCCGGCGAGCGTAACCCCTGCATGATCGGCGGCGTACACGCGGTAGTCATCCGCACGCCAACCGCCATACGTTCGCAACATCGTAAAACCGGCCCATGTGACCCCTTCGGTAACAAAAAAAATCCGCGCGCGTCCGGATGCGCCGGCGTATGTCTGACCCAGTCCGGGAACCAGCAGAGACAACAGCGCCGCCTTTGTTTTCGATTTTCGCGTCGCTCCCCCCGTGTCATCCGCCACAACCGACAGCGATGTAGAATCCGTCGTCTGTGCATAAATAGGCGCACCCGTCAGCAGGACCAATAGAAATACGGGGGTTTTAAAATACATACGTCACCCGCGCCGATGAAGTCCAGTATCCGTCCGCCATGTATCCATCCACGTCGATACTCAGCCGCGACTCCTTCAGCGCCGCGTGACGGTCGGACCGGACGAGCAGGGCGGCATGTACGGCGCTTACCACGTGATTGAAAAGCAAAAGCCCAGCCAGCCGGTTTGCGCTCTTGAACGCTCGGTTCATGTCGTGTCTCTTGCCGACATACGTCTTTCGGTTGGGCGACAGTTCCGTAGCGCCCGGCGTATAGTCGTCCCATCCTTCCTGAAATTTGTTGTACTTGCCGATCTGTTCGTAGTACTGCTGGCTTCCATACTCGCCTAGGCGTTCCGTACCCACCGCGGGGTCAAGACATTCCGGCGCACAGCGAGTGCTGTCCCAATGCGCATCAGCAAAGTCAAGGACGTTTTTTTTCCGGTCGTTGCCCTTCTGGCGCAACACGACATAGGCCGCAACGCCGCCGACTTCGAGTGCGCTAAACAGCAGGCCACGTTTTCTTCCGGCGTACAGTTCGCCCGCACCCGGAAAAATCGCGGAAAAAAGAAACGCCTTGACCGGACTTTTTATCTTAGGGACCGTAGCCACGGGCGAGAGACTTTCCTGAAATAGAACATCGGGCGCAGTATAGACCATAAGACGTTCGGCTCCAGCACGTGGCGTCTGCGCCTTCGTCGTGCCGGAAAGGACGGCAAGCGCCAAGAAACCTATCAGAAATGTCGGCATTTTTAAACGACTACCCTTGTTTCTCCCGTAAAAACCGACCGTCTGTTCTGCCCCACAAGCTCGATGCAAGAGTATTTTTTCATCCTTCATAATTCACTACCCTACATAAGTTGAGATCGTATGCCCAGAGGGGTATTTTATAGGATTGTCACCAAACAGTCCTTGTAAAAGTCCATCTCAGGAGCATACGATAAGTAACAATATAAGAAAATTTGATGTGATTCGTCAAGTCTTGAATAGCCTGTATTCCGAAGCACAACGCGGCCATCATGCCCGGCATTTGACGACGCTTTCGGCCATGATCTCCGGGATGGTGGCCAATAAGTCGGTTCACTTTTCCAGGATAGCCCAGACGCACACGGACCGGACCAGAGGGCAAAGTCGCGTGATGAAATACAGTCGATTCGTACAAAGGCTTCCACCTGCATACAACCCACTTTTCCGATCCGGATCGCCTTAAGCGTCTTTTGATCGCTGCTTGCCCGGCTTAATTCTTACTTTACCACCGCGATTTTGAAAAAAACCGTCTGGCTGTCTCCGGCGTCCTGTGCCTCCACCTGACACAGATACACACCACTCGCCGCGCGGTGTGTATTCCAGCGAACCTCGTTTTCCTGTTGCGCCGCCGCTCCGCTCATTTCGTCGATCAGATCACCGGCCAGTGAAAAAATGCGAATGCGAACGGTGTCGGCAGGCCGGTTGAGCGTATACCGAATACCGGTCGATCCTGTGCCTGCCGGGTTGGGATAGCAGAACACGGACGCATCGGCAAACAGACGACCGCTTCGGGGTGGTGGTTTTTGCGCAACGGTTTGGCTGGCTCCGGAGCGGCGCGGGTCGTGCGCCGTCATAGGCCACGGGAGCACATCGGGATCGCCGGAAAAAACACGTAGATGAACAAACCCATCATCGGCCCCTACAGCTAGGGCGACGCGCCCGTTCAAGTCCCACAGTGCAGGTGCGGAAGAAACCGCCCCGCTGACGCCAAACGGAAAACCCGATACCGGTTGTCCATTCCCCTGAAAAGCGGCTACGGTTTGGTTTGGCAACCCGACGACGATATCAGCGATACGGTCGCCGTCCATATCGCCGAGCGCAGGAGAAGATGCGATAGCGCCCACGGAAACCACCCGGTCTATGACCACGGGAAAATTCGTAACCGGAACGCCGGAGCCGTGCAACGCAAAAATACGGTTGTCACCGGATAGTACCACTTCCGGAAGCCCGTCACCGTCGATATCGCCGACGGCGGGCGGGGCCGAAAGGACGGACGGCAACCGGACGGGCCAGCCGGCGAGGGGTTTTCCGTCTGAGGAAAAGACGTTTACCTGTCCATTTGTACCGACGACCACGATATCGAAAGCGCCGTCTCCGTCAAGATCCGCCGCCGTTGGTGCGAAAGCGCGGTCCATAGGCTCCACCGTCTGACTCCACAGTGTCCGCCCCACGGTGTCGACGGCCAACACCCTACCGATCCCACCCGAAAAGAGCACAATAACAAACTCGTCCGCCCCGTCACCGTTCAAATCGACCGCAGCCGGCGATACGGGCATCCGTTCGTTTAGATGCTCGGTCGTGTTTATCGAAAGAGAAAGGCTTCCGTCGGCTCGTAGTACGATCAGTCCGCCGGCGGTGGTTCCGACGGCAATGCCGTATGTATCGCCGGCGATTCGGAACAGCACCGGCGGAGTCAAGACGATTCGATCGGATGTTCCTGTACCCGAAGGCTCGATCAGGCGCACCGGAAATCCCGGTTTGAGATCGGCGCGTCCGTTCGTGTTTTCATCCACGGAATGCCAAGCGTATACCTGTTCAGCATCGACGGCAACCACCTCCGTCATGCCGTCGTCTTCCAAGTCACCCATAGCCGGCGCGCTTAGAAAAACACCGGGAACAGAGGCAAAAACGCCGACCGGCACGCTTAGCGTATCGCCGGAAAAGGTTAGGGTTCGAATTGTGTCCGTATTGGCGATAAACCGGGTGCCATTGCCGCGGTAGCCATAGAGTCTACCGTCGGAGGAAGCGGTAAAAATCTCCGGAACTCCGTCGCCGTCGGCATCTGCGGCCACCGACGCATGGGTTCCGGCAGGGCCGCCCACCGCTACGGGCCAACCGGAAAGCGTATGAGATCGGGTGACGGTAACTCCCATAAACAGCCGAGAATTGGTGGTAATACGCACATTTACGTGGCTGTCCGCGCCGGAGTAGTGACGACTGTCGGGAGACGTGGCAGGTCCGAAAAAAGCGTTGTTGCCGACAAAAAACATATCCTGCCGTTTGGGCGGAGCCGAAGTAAAACCGATTTCCTGGATACCATCGGCTTCTTCAAGGTCCAGAAAACGGTGAAACTCGTCCCATTGTACGGCATTTTCCGCCCAGTTGCTTTCCCCGTTCCGGTTGAAATCTCCCAAGGCCACGTTCTCGTCCACATGCCAGATCAGTATCCCCGAACCGGGCAACAGATAATCGTATTCGCGCGTAGGTTGCCGGTTTGCGTTGGACGGCCCGACGATGATCCCATCCTTAAAGTTTAGAAACGCGGTTCCATCGCCGTCCAGGTCGGTCTGACGGTTTTCCAGCAGAAAGTATTCGCCCGGCGCGATAGGAATTTTGAGGACGCGCGTGCCGGACGATGGATGCCATGAAGCCAGCAGCGAGGCGACGACCGAATCCGCCGTGATCTCTTGCGGCGTGAGCCATCCGAGAAAGATACGCGACCACGCGCTCAGACCGGTGGGAAGCGCGCCGCTTACGATCTGCTGAGAAATCTCGCCGACATCTACGGTTCCGCTTTCAAGGTCCATAAGATCGAACACACCGACGCCGGGCGCAAAGCTAAACGTGCTGTAGAGGTCCGGCAGACCGAGTTGATGGCCAAATTCGTGTGCCAACGTGGTGTTGAGCGCGCCGATGTTGCCGTCTTGCGAGGTGGTTTCCGGCATCAAAATCATCTCGCGGATTTCCGTTGCGCCCCCATCTACGCGTATCGGAGGACGCTCGTCGCCGATACGTAGAAAACCCGACTGTAGATCGCAT
>VGJU01000061.1 GCA_016867335.1 Candidatus Zixiibacteriota bacterium
CCACACGGACGTCTTCCTCGTCTTTGAACACCACCTCGGCGGTCCATCGGATCAGGTACGAAATCAGCGTCTTGGGTATGCCCGCGTTGACGCCGTAGTGCGCGGCGTGGTCTCCGAACATGGTACACCAACCAAGCGCCAACTCGGACAAATCACCCGTTCCGAGGACGATCCCGCCGATCTGCGCCGCCGTCGCCATCTCTTCTATCTTGCGAAGCCATGCCTGGCTGTTTTCGTAGACCAGCGTAGTCTCACGTTCGTCATGACCGATGTCGGCAAACAACTGCCGCACTACCGGTTTGATGTCGATTTCCCGAAACGAGGCACCGGTAGCGCGAATCAGGGCACAGGCGTTGTCGTAGGTGCGGTCGGTCGTGCCAAACCCCGGCATGGTCAAAGCGGTAATGTCGGGACGGGGCAGACCGAGCATGTCCATTGTGTGTACGGCGACGTTGAGCGCGTGGGTCGAATCCTGTCCACCGGACACCGCCACTACCACCTTGCGCATCTGCGGCGGGAGCGACATGAGCTTGGTGGCCAGACCGGACGACTGGATCATAAACACTTCGCGGCAACGTTCGTCGCGTTCCGCCGGGTTGCCTGGTACAAAAGGATGCGCGGATACAGTGCGCCGCAACGTATGAAAGACGGTGTCGTCCGACCCGGCAAAGACCGTAGGGACGGGGCTTTGGACCTCGCGCCATTTTTCTTCGTAATCCGCCGCATTTTGTCGAAACGACCCCTGACGGCTGCGTTCGAGCGTCAGCGACTCCACGTCCGCATCCACGACGATGTGGGTTCCGTCGGACCGAAACCGCTCGGATCGCGCCAGCAAGTAGCCGCGTTCCGCTACAAACGCATGACCGTCCCATACGGTATCCATGGTCGATTCGCCAAAACCGGCGGCACTGTACAGATGCACGGCCTGGTTGCGCGCGGAAGAGGCCAGAATCATGTCTTCGCGGTATTTTGCCTTGCCGATGACGATGTTCGACGCCGACAGGTTGGCAAGCACGGTAGCGCCCGCAAGCGCCGCGCGCGAACTGGGGGGTACGGGTACCCAATCGTCTTCACAGACCGTGGTATATAGGGTAAGTCGCGGGTCGTCCGTCCGAATCAGAATATCCGGACCAAACGGAACCGTCTGCCCGCAAAGTGTGACGGTCTGTCGCCGCGTTTCGGAGGCCGAGGCAAAATAGCGGCGTTCGTAAAACTCTCGGTACTGCGGTAGATAGGTCTTGGGAACCGCGGAAAGGATCTGACCGCCCGCACAGGTAACAGCCACGTTAAATACCGCATGATCGACCATGAACGGCAGTCCGGTGCTGACGACCATTCCCCACGGGGCGGTGGTTTCCACCAGCACGGCCAGCGCTTCGAGCGAAGCGTCGAGCAGCGACCGCGAATGAAACAGATCGCCACAGGTGTAACCGGACAGACCCAGTTCGGGACAGAGCGCATAGTACGCGCCCTGACGGTGTATGGCTTCCAATTCTTTCAGGTGGTGTTGCACATTTTCAAGAGGATGGGCCACACGTACGCGGGGAACGGCTACGGCAACCCGTACAAACCCGTGACGTCGGACATCTGAAAATTCGGCGACGGTCATCGTTTTCTCCCTGACATCCCGCATCGGCAGGCTTCTGCCGGAAATCGTCTTTGTCCGTTGCCAATGTATGCGGAGGATGGGACGCTGGGCAAGCGGTTTTCGCCCCGCGTCTGCCCGCACGGACGCTTTACCGCGTTAAAACAGGTTTCTGTGGACATGCGCCGTCCGACGGCGTATACTGCAGGGCTGCGCCGTAGAGGCAACCACAAAAGTTGCCTCTACGGCATTGGTGGGCAACTCTTGTGGTTGCCCCTACGTCATTGGCGGGCAACCACAAGAGTTGCCCTACGTCGAACTTCTTTCATGTCCTCGCCTCCACCCTCCTCATCCGAAACCCCCGGTCTCTCTCGATTGCAGACGGCGCGGGGCATCCGTTTGTGGAATCTCAACGGCGCGCTCGACGCGGTGCATGCTGCCGTCACCACGGGCGCGTATACGACCGGCTATGCGCTACATCTGGGCGCTTCTACGGCCATGATCGGGTTTATATCGGCGGCGCCTTCGCTTGGTCAGATTTTGCAGGCGTTTTCTCCATTGCTCATCGAACGGCTGCGTCGGCGCAAAATGCTCTGCGTGATCGCCGCCGGGTTGAGCTATCTGCTGTGGCTTCCTGTGGCCTTTCTTCCCTTTCTGGTTCCCGAACCCCTGCGGATGATGGCGCTCGTCGGCTGTATTGCGCTGAGCGGCGCGGCAATGGCCCTTGCCCTTCCGGCACAGTCTTCGTGGTTGTCGGACCTTGTTCCCGGCGCGATCCGAGGCCGGTTTGTCGCGCGTCAGCAGAGCATACTTGCCGGTGTAGGACTCGTTACCACACTTGCCGCGGGTGCGTTTATGGACCGGTTTTCCGAAATGGAACAGCAAACCGGGTTTACCCTGCTTTTTGTCTTGGCCGTCGTTTTCGCGCTTGGTGCGGCGTGGGCATGGAACCGCATCCCCGAACCGTCAAGACCCCTCGCGCCGTCCGCTCCCGCCACACAACTGCTTTCACTGCCTTTTCGCCATCCGCAATTTCGCAAACTGATGCTGCTCGTCTCCGGCCGACTGTTTATGGCCCAGATAGCGGCACCGTTTTTTACCGTGTACATGCTTCTGATCCTCGAAATGTCGTATACGGAAATCGCGATTTTTTCGGGGCTTCAAACCTTGGCAAACATTGCGCTCAACCCGCTGTGGGGGTATTTTGCGGATAAATTTGGATACCGCCCCACGTTTCTGATGACAGCGCTCGGACTTGCGTTTTATCCGTTTTCGTGGATATTTATCACCCCGGACAACTATCTTTATCTGGTTCCCATAGCGCAGATATGGGGCGGTGCAGTCAGCGGTGGCATTCCGGTCGCCCAGTTCAACCTGATGATCAAAACCGCTCCGGAAACCAACCGATCGGTATACATAGGGGCTTATACGGCGCTTTCCCGGCTGGCCATCGTCTTGGGCGCACCGGTCGGCGGTGCGCTGGCTACGCTCTGCGCGACTTTTCCTGAAGTCCGCACGCTGGGATTCAGTTTTTCAGGGCTTCAGTATCTTTTTGCCATCGGGTTTGTACTGCGTCTTTCGTGGGTGGTGCTGTTGACGCGCGTATCGGACGAGACCGCCATGCCGGCACGCGAGGTACTCGGCCAGATGCGTAGCGGAAACCCCGTGACAACACTGTGGCATCTCATGCGCATGGGGGGTTCTACGGATGCCGACGAACGGGCACAGGCGGCGCGTGAACTTGGCAATACGGGCAGTCCGTTGGCCGTGGACGAACTGGTCAAACTGCTGGGCGACGCCGAACGGACGGTGCGCCGCGAAGCGGTACGCTCGCTCGGACATATCCGCGACGAACGCGCCATAAGCCCGCTGATCGAAAGCATCGGAGACCCCGCGTCCGATGTGGCGGAAGAGGCGGTGGAAGCGCTGGGCGCCATCCCGTCTCCGCTGAGTCTCAACGTTCTGGTCACGCTCTTGAGCGACCACAACCCTTCGATACGAAAAAGTGCTGTACTCGCGCTGGGTCGTATCCGCGATTCGCACGCGCAGGAGGCGATTTCACGTCTGCTGGAAACGGAACCGGACCCGCAGGTCGTGCTGGCCGCCGTAGAATCGCTTAGTCGGATCGGAGACCCACAGATAACGCCCCGGCTCCGGGAAATGATGCGACGCAGTCATCCCGGCATAGAGCGCAAAACGCTCGCCCATGCCTTTAGCCATCTGATGCGCACATCCGATACGTACTATCGTCTCCAGCAATCCGATGCGATTGGACAGGACCAGACGATCGTTCGGATATTCAAGACGGCCCGCCGGCGCATAAACGATGGACGAGGGTTTTCACCCGTCGAAAAAAGAGAAACGTCCGCCCGCATGGAAACGGCCCTTAGAGCCTTTGAAGCCGAACGATACGAGGATACACTCAAAGCCGTTTGTGAGATCGCCGAAGCCGTCGTCCGTCGCGTCTCGGAGCAAGACGAAGAAATCCGGATGATCTGTGGATTTTTGACCGGGCTGAAAGAGGAAATGCAGACCCGCCCGTTGCTGTTCGAGGAGTTTTTGTTGGGTATGGCGGCGTTCCAAAAATTGACCGATCATGCTTGAATGTAGTGTATCCAAACGACTGACGGAGCCTAACCTTAAAACCGGAGGAGACCGACATGAAAATTGCCCTGCAGTTGGGCGTCTCAGAGGAAGAGACGAAATTTGCCTGTCAGGTAGGTGTAGAAGATGTCGTTTGGGGCGTTCCGGAGTCACCCAAAGGGTATCTCGATCCGGACTTACTGCTTGAAACGCGCGACTTTTTTGCAAACCGCGGGTTGCGTCTCGGTGTCATCGAAAACGTACCCTCTTCGTTTTACGATAAAATCATGTTCGGTCTGCCGGGACGCGACGAGCAGATTGAAAGCTACTGCACCACCCTGCGCAGCATGGGTCGCGCCGGAATAAAGGTCATGAGCTACAACTGGATGGCCCTCGGAGGAATCAGTACGGATCAGATTCGAGGACGGGGCGGGGCGCTCAAACGGCGTTTCGATCTCGACTCCGCGCTTGCCGCGCCTACGGCGGCGCTCGATTGGCGGGGATTTTTCCGCGAAAATCGCCCCATTCATCTGCCCGATGTGGAAGTGACGACCGAGCAGATGTGGGACAATCTGGTCTATTTTCTCGAACGTGTCCTGCCAACCGCCGAAGAGGAAGGTGTCAAACTCGCCGCACATCCCGACGACGCACCCATTCCCTCGTTTTTGGGCGTTGCCAGAATCCTCAACAGCGTCGAGAGTTTCGATCGGCTTATCGATGCGGTTCCGAGTCCCAGCAACGGGATCAATTTCTGTCAGGGTACCTTTTCCGAAATGCCCGGCGTAGACGTGGTCAAAACGATTCGCCGGTTTGGGAGCAAAGGGAAAATTTTCTTTGCCCACTGCCGAGACACAAAAGGGACGCTTCCCACTTTTACCGAAGTGTTTATGGACGAGGGTGATACCGACATGATAGCGACAGTGCAGGCGTTCCGCGAAGTGGGGTTTGACGGTCTTATTCGCGCCGATCATACGCCGTGGGTCGTCGGTGAAAACCCACACGGGCATCGCGGATTTGCCTATCAGATCGGTTATATGAAGGGACTGGCGCACGCGGCTACGGCCATCGAACAACGCAAGGGGGCGGCATGAACCTTACCCTGACGGTAGATGCATGGATCGACGAGAACCTGATGTTTGCTCAGCAGTTTAGTGCCACCCACATCATCGCCGAGACGGTTCCCCGAGAGACCGGCGCGAGGTGGGATCCCCCGATGCTTTTAGCGTTGCGCAATCGGGTGGAAAAAGCCGGACTGACGCTGTTGGGGTTGGATAGATTGCCGTTTTCGCTCGATCGGACGGTTGCCGGATCGGAAGGCCGGGATGCCGAAATCCGCGATGTCTGTCGGTTTGTCGAAGTCTGCGGCGACGCAGGTGTGCCGCTATTAGGGTATACATGGATGCGGTCCGAAACCGGCCTTGCGTCGCGTACGCCCACAGGCCGGGGCCAAGCGTTCGTGGCCTCATCCGCCGGCTCCGCCCATGGAAAAACGTCCCACAACGACCCTCCATGGGACCGACTGGCCTATTTTCTGGAACGCGTCCTGCCGATTGCGGAAAAGACCCATGTCCGGATGATGTACCTCCCCACCGATGTCTTTGCCGATCTCCCTCCTGAGCATCCGCGTATGGATGGCGTAGCAGAATGGAAACGGCTGATGCAAACCGTTCCCAGTTCTTGTCACGGACTGGAGTTCCGGTCTTCGGCGGTTGCGGCCACCGGAGCCGACACGATAGACGAGGCCCGTCTTTTGAGCGCGATGGGAAAAATTTTTCTCATCACCGCCGACAATATTACGATGGGATCGTCGACGCTCTCCGAAGCGTTTATCGACGAAGGCATTGTCAATCTTCCGGAAACGCTAACCGCCTGTCGGACCGCGGGTTTCGACGGACCGATCAGACCGGGGCGTCAGCCGGGTATGACACCCGACACGGAGCAGGGACACAAGGCGATGGCGATGGCAACCGGCTATCTGCGGGCCTTGCTCCAAGGGCTTGAAGCCATACCGTAATTACATGGAAGCCTCCCCGCAGCCATCCGAAGGAAGCTTTACGCCTTCCACCTGCGGGGCGTACGCTTGCCAGTAGTACCGCAAGCTATCTTCGACAGTAAGGAGTAGGCGCTCTTGCGGCCGTTCTGCCGCAAGATATGTGGATTGTTTGGAGTTCGCTCGTTTACCCCGCAGCTTGCTGCAAGGTATGCACGTGCTGGTCTGTTCATATTGTCGGCACGACCTTTCCTACCCGCAATCCAAAATCCAAAATCGATCTTCCCCAAGGAGACCCTCATGATATCCCAAGCATCTTTCGGACGGACAGGTCACCTCAGTACACGCACTATCTTTGGCGCGGCGGCGCTGGGAAGCGTTACACAGGAGGAGGCGGACCGGACATTGGACGTGCTGCTTGCGCACGGCGTCAACCACATCGACACCGCGGCAAGCTACGGGGATGCGGAACAAAGGATCGGCCCGTGGATGAAGAAACACCGTTCCGCTTTTTTTCTGGCTACCAAGACCGGACAGCGAACCGCGGAGAAGGCGCGGGAAGACCTACATCGCTCATTGGAGCGAATGCGGGTGGATCGAGTCGATCTGATCCAGTTGCACTGTCTGGTGGAGCCGACGGAGTGGGAAGTGGCGATGGGGCCGAGTGGTGCGTTGGAAGCGCTTGTGGAGGCAAGATCGCAGGGGCTTGTCCGTTTTATCGGAGTGACCGGACACGGCGTCAACGCACCGGCCATGCATCGCCGGAGTCTGCAACGGTTCGACTTTGACACGGTGCTGTTTCCGTACAACTACATGATGATGCAAAACCCGGCGTATGCGGCGGATGTCAAGGCGTTGCTCCGTCTGTGTCGCCGACGAAACGTGGGGGTGCAGACGATCAAGTCGATCGCACGTGGGCCGTATGGCGATACGGCGCGCACCCATGCCACATGGTACGCACCACTCAAAGACCGGAAGACCGTCGACCGTGCGGTCCATTGGGTGTTGAGCAACCCGACCGTATTTCTCAATACGGTCGGGGATATCCATCTGTTGCCGTTGGTGCTCGATGCGGCAAGCCGGTTTAGACGAAAACCCGCCGCGACGGTGATGGACAAGATGGCGGGGACGGAGACGCTTGCGCCGCTTTTTGTGTACCGGCAGACAAGACCCCGGCTATGAGGACTTTGCCCTCGCGGCGTTAAAGGTCAACACTTCCTCATCCTTGACCAACTCGTGCCGATAGTGCGGTGCCGAGATATGCGCTTTCTGAGTCTCGGTCAGTTCTTCGTAAAAGGGTGGCGGCGTATAGGTTCCCATGAGTCCTTCGCCCACCACTCCGGAGTTGTACGTGCTGCGCATGGAGCGCCGCTGGCGTTTGGCTTTCCAAGGCAGCGTGCCGTGCATCAGACATTCGGGAAAAAGAATGGCATCGCCCGCTTTGGCAGGAATCTGGACAAAGCGATCCTGATGGGCTTCATAGAGCCGGATGTCGCCGGGACAGGGGTAGTTGGCCTTGTGACTGCCGGGAAAACAGGCAAAGCCGCCGTCTCCCGGCTCCACGTCGGTCAACTGGACCGCTATGTTGGTCATCCCGGAGTATATGCGTCCATTATGATAGTGGTAGTTACGCGAACGGTCGTACGGAGTCGCCCCTTCATGAAACCAAAAGCCTTCCGCACCTTCGTCCATAGTGAGGAGACCGACTCCTTCGAAGCGAAACTCCGGCCCCAGCAATTCCTCTAAGTAGGGGATGACGTTTGGGTGGGCGATCATACTGCGGAACACGTCGCAGTATGGTTTTTCCCAGGTGAGCATCCCGCCCAGGTCGCCCCGGCCGATGGTTCCCTTGAGGGTGGCAGAGCCGTGGGCAAGGTCGTTGGGGCGAATCCGAATCTGGTCCGCGTGGTGGTCGATGGCGGCGTTGGCGGCTTTTACCTCTTCCGGAGACAGCACGCCTTTGATGACCAAATACCCTTGTGTGTCGAGCAGGTACTTCTCCATTTCCGTCATGGTCATTCCTTCGTGGTATGTAGGGCGTATACGCTTGACGTATACCGCATAAACAAAATGGTACACGCGCAATATAACGGCCGATACGGCTCTGCGCTTATTTTCACATGTCTCCTCAATCTTGGCTTGGGTTGCCCCCGGCGTCAGTGATGGGCAATCCTCTTGGAGGCGATCAGGTTGTCGGCGCGATGACCAGGAAGCCCTGCATCCGTTGTGTGGCCGATAGTTCCGCTACTGGGCGAATATCCGCCACATACTCAGCGACGCCCGACTTTGGATGCGCCTGCGCCTCACATGTCTTTTTTCAAACTTCACCCTTCAAACTTCTATTCCTCCACTGTTCGTATTCGGCCAGCGTTTTTTCATCCGGCGGGTATACCCCGATTATGCTGGCGCCCTGCTGGATTTTCCACAGAATGAACTCCTCTTTTTCTTCCTGTGCTGCGGCCTTTTCGGCTACCTTTTCCGCGAGATGACTCGGCACCACGACGATCCCTTCGCCATCCCCCACGACGATGTCACCGGGAAATACCGCCACCCCGCCGCAACCGATGGGTTGTTGGATATCGATCGGGTGATGGACGGTCTTGTTGGTGTGGGCGTTCATATCGCGCGCATACGCGGCGATACCTACCTCGGCGATGCCGGGGCTGTCGCGGTAACACCCGTCGGTCACCACGCCGACCGCGCCGCGTCTTTCGATCCGCGTGGCGAGTATGTTGCCCATGACGCCGGCGCGGGTGTCGCCGCGTGCGTCGATGACGAGCACCTCACCCGATTCGATCCGCTCGATGCCGATTCGCTGAATGTCGGTCAGGTTGTCCATCGGCACGTGGTCTATGTCTTCGCGCGATGGGATATACCGCATGGTAAACGCCGGTCCGGCCATCCTCATGCCGGGTTTGAGCGGGTGGACGTTGTGCATGAACGTATTCCACAACCCAAAACCGTTGAGCACGGAAGTCAGAGTGGCCGAACTCGAACGTGTCAGCAGATCGAGCGTATCTTGGGAAACGGGGGACAGGTCGGTCATGAAATACCTCCAGTACAGACGCAAAATTTTGCGTCTGTACAACGATTCCATACGATCAGGACGTGACGTACAAACGCAAACGATCGCGTGACGTACAAACGCAAAATGATCACGACGTGGCGTACAAACGCAAAATGATCGCAATGACGTACAAACTCAAAATGATCACGACGTGGCGTGACGTGGCGTCTCTACAACAACGATTCCGACGATTCCGACGATTCCGACGATTCCGACGATTCCATGACGATCCACGGACCGCGTTGTTGACCGGGTTTTCCGTCGGCGTCGTATGGAATTACGATACCCGATATGGCAAAACGGTTGCCGTCGGTCCAGAAATAGCACAACAACGGAACGCCATCGGGCTGGGCTGGGGCGATCAGATAGTCGAACGCCCCGGTGGCGGCATCGAACACCAAAAACCGGTCGAGAAACCGGGGTGGCAGTCCATCAAGCGTCAGCTGGCCGTCCGGGACGATGATTTTGCCGGTTTGGGGATCGAGTTTACTGGCGTGCATATAGGTACTCAGACACATATACCCTTTACCGCCGCAGGTAAACCCGCCGCCGATAAAGCCATATACGTTTTTGTGATCCGGCGTGCGGATGACATCGAGAAAACGGGATGTGCGGGTGTCAAAGGGCAGCAGATAGCCGCCCTACGTATCCCACAGGTACAACACCCCCTCATGTTCGTACACACCGGCCAGAGACGCCTCCGGAAACGGCGCGTGAATCTCGTCGATAAACCGTGCTCGGACCGGGTCGAACCGGATAAGACGGGCCGGTTCGTAAAGCGGAGAATAGACGTATCCATCACCGACCGACCACCACCCGCTGGCCAGTTGGCCGACGTATGGGCACGGCACGGCACGAGGGCGCGCATCGGGAGCGTCAAGAGCAAGCACAGCGGAAACCGCCCGGTCGTACAGCAGTACCCGGTCGTCGCCAGTTTTGACGCCGTACCAAACGATGGGGCGTGTCCCCGGAATCTCCATCTTTTGGGCGCGTCCGGTCGTCGGATCGTAAACCAGATAGTGCGAGGACTCTCCCAACGTCATGATCAGACGGTCCTGCCAGACAAACACCTGATACACCACGCCGTCGTCCATCTCCGGGATTTCAAGATCGCGTATTTCGCCGGAGCCGAGACGATGGGCGTTGTGTCGGTTACGGCCACACCCTTCCCACATCCATCCGTCCGCATCTAAGTCCATACCGTAGGGACGGTTGGTCATAATCGAATCGTGCCGGTACATCCTGATGGGTGGCAACATGATCACTCCTGTGCGGATCATATTTCCTGAGACGCGGCTACAAATTCTCCTACGGTAATATCCGCTCCCGGGCGTACCCTTTGCCGTTTCCCGATGATCGGGGATGGACAAAGTGACGAGCAACCCCGTCCGCACCATAATACCATGGCTGCGGCTCTGACGTACTACGCGCTATCCGATTCAATATTTTCCAGCGCTTCCTCTTTTGTTGCTCCTTGACTGACACACCCGGGTATGGACGGACACTCGGCAATCCACACCCCATCCTCATCCAGATCGGGGGGTACAGTAAATTTCATATGAACGTCTCCTTTTAAAAACATAACTCTGCATTAAAAGATAGTGGAACAATAGCAACCAATACAATACATTTGCTTCGAGTTGAAACCCTAATGGAGGAAGGCACGTCGCCGATCACCCGTATTACAAAGACCCATGGTCCCGATGAAAGCCGAAATCAGACCCCACAACTGCGCGCCCACCATTGTTGCGCGGCATCGCCCGATACGCCGGCGTCCATCTGTACAGCGACGCCGGAGACGTGCTCCACGCGACACCCGACCTGCTCAGCATCCATACCGTATCGGGCGGACCGCACACGTTTGCCCTGCCGCGCCCGGCGGAAATTGTCTACGATCTTTATCACGACCGTGTCATGGCCCGCGAAACCGAAGCGTTCGAAGTCGATCTGCCTCCGGCATCGTCGGCCTTGTATTACACGGGCAATCTCGACACCCTCACCCCCCACTGGAAGGCAAATCTTTGATGTATCGTCTCGAAAACGAACACCTTGCCGTATCCGTTTTGGACCCGACCGCCGACCGCGAACGACTTGGCTCGCGCTATTGCACGGGTGGGTATATTTTACAAATAAAAGACCACAAACTGGGCGACCTGCTCAGCGGCCCTACCTATCCCGACAGCTTTAATGTATTCGACGGGCAGGGTATTCCCGATGGATTTGCGTTGGCTCCGCTTCGCGAGACGGTCTCCGCCGATCCGGCCACGCTCATTCTTGGCATCGGCACCTGCAATCTGCAAAACGGCAAAGTACTCGAATTCTGTCGATGGGACGTAGACCACAGCCCCCGTTCGGTACGCATGGTCACGGAGCATGTCTTTGGCTCGTATGCCGCCCGGATGGAGCGGACCGTCACACTTACCGAACGCACGGTGCGCTCGGAAACCCACATAGAAAACACCGGACAGGCATCCATGCCAATCCGGTGGTTTCCGCACCCCTTCTTCCCTCATCCGCATACCGACGAACTGTTCAAGGTCAATTTTCCCGTCTCCTTTCCGGAGAACCCGGGGTACGAAATCGGGGCAAATGGCTATATACGCCGCAAATCCTGGACTTGGGGTAGTGGGCAGTCGGCCAAACTCGACCATGCCGGAGATAGCCGGCTTATCGTTTTCCAGCGTCATCCCAAAGTGGGACTCATAGCCGCTACATGCAGTTATGTCCCCGGCTTTTTTCTGATCTGGGGCAATCAACACACGTTTTCTTGGGAGCCGTTTTTAGAGCGCTCGGTATGGAGTGGACAGTCGTATGCATGGTCGATCGACTACGAGTTTTGACCCAAAGGAGCAAGCCGCGTGACGACGGACGAAAGACTTCTTCAGTACCGAAGACAGGGCTTTATGGTGATCGAAGACCTGCTGACCGCCGCCGAATGCGATGAACTCAACGGCTATGCGGCGGACGTAGTGCGGGGCAAGATTGCGCTGACCGGAAAAAACGCGATCTGGATGGAACCGGATGCCGTCGAGCAGGGTTTCTCCAAGGGACAAACCCCAGAATACCTGTTCAAGATTGGTCATCAGATGCACATGGACGACTCGGTGTTCCAGAAATATGCCGTCCATCCGGCATTAGTGGGGATACTCAAAAAAATTGTAGGACCGGATGTCAAATGCGTCCAGAGCATGTTTTTGGACAAACCCCCGCATCTTGGGGTGGGACAACCCTATCATCAGGACTCGTGGTATCTCAAAACCGATCCGGATACCCTGATGGCTGTATGGATCGCCTGTGACGATGCAGACCGGGAAAACGGATGTTTGCACGTGATTCCGGGCAGCCAAAACGATCCGATTTTTCCGCATGAAAAGCCGGTAGATCACCGTCAGCAGAAAATCTATATCGAAGTACACAGCGCCCGAACCCGTCCGGAGCGCTCGGTTCCGCTGCAAAAGGGAAGTGCCGTATTATTCACCGGTCATATGTTGCACCGTTCCGGTCACAACACCACGGACCGACATCGCCGCGCTTATGTGCTTCATTATGCAAACGCCCACTCGCGCTGGCTCAACGATCCTTCGCTCAAAAATCCCTTTTTGCGGGTCTGTGGAAGGGAGTACAAGGGCCGGTTGTGAAGAAGCGAGAAGCATGAGTTATTCTGGGAAGAAACCCGTTCCATTCCCGGCATCGACATCACAAAGGAAATACTGATTATGGAAAAAGCAATGACGGAGTACGAGATCGAAGCCGTCGTCCGGGAGGTCACGGACGAAGAGGTGGCTTTCTATTCGGAATACGGGTGGGTCATGATGAAACAGCTTGTGGCCCCGGAGTTCGCCACGGAGCTTCTGCACGTCGGTAAGGAGTGGAGACAGCGCCGGGAAAAAGAGGGTAAATCATTCGCCGGTCTGGCACTGGATGAGACAGCAGAGCCATTCCGTTCGTTCATGTTTAGCCGACGTATGGCAAAAAACGCGACGCGCCTGGTGAATCGGAAGCGGTTCAAAGGCGTGGATATCCCACTGCGTTACCGCATCGACATGGTCTTGTTAAAACTGCCTGGGGCCGCTGGGAGTACCTACCACCAGGACGCATCAGAGCATGGCTCCGACCGAGTCGGCGAGCTCCAGTTCTGGCTGGCGCTTGCGGAAGTGACGGCGGAGATGAGCGCCATGCGGTTCGTCAACCGTTCTCATCGCGAAGGGCCTCTGGGCTCGGTATTCAACGATGACAAGGGCGACCTGCTGGAGCAGTATCCTATGCTGACAACCGAGTTGGGGGTTTCCCCACCCTTTCACTACCAACCGGGCGATTGTACTGTACACCACGGCTACACGGTCCACGGCGGCCCGAAAAACACCACCGAAAAGCCCCGATGGTCGTATCTGTTCTCGTACACTCCGGACGATACCCGGTACTGGAATGGCAACAACGGCAACTGGGGTAG
Organism: Candidatus Zixiibacteriota bacterium; assembly: GCA_016867335.1. Lineage (GTDB taxonomy): Bacteria > JAAXHH01 > JAAXHH01 > JAAXHH01 > JAAXHH01 > VGJU01. The sequence continues at coordinate 13,676 of VGJU01000061.1, forward strand.
CGAACGCAAGCGGATGGGGGACGCGGACAACCCCATCGTCTCCCTGCATGAAACCGATAAGACCTGATGATGGATCTCATGGGAAGTTTGCCGAAGCGTCCGGTGTCTTCGGGGACGTGGGGATCGAAAGCGATCCCCATACGATAAGCAGATCGAACGAGAGTCCTTTACCGCCTCCTTGGCCGCTTCCTTTTAAGTAACTCATGTTACACAGCGGCTACCGCTCTTCACACTTCTCACTTCAACCTTTCCGTAAACCCCCTCCCAAACCGGTCGATGGCCTCGATTCGGTGGTCTCGATGCGCATGTCCTTGACCGACCGAGATACCGGCGCATAGAGATGGAAGGACGGAAACGTGAAAATGCCGACGAACGGTCCGGAAAACCGCGCCATTGACAGTCTATGGCCCTCAGTGTATACTTTTGCCACACAAAATGCCATCTTGCCTGCCATCCGCCGCATCATGTTTCTGCATGGGTTTCAAACTTTTTCTTTCACACTTCACGCTTTTCTCATAGGAGGGTATAATGCCGGACAAAAAAAGCGGACAAGGGGATTTCGTGTTTACCTATCGCCATGACCTTCATGCGTTACCGGAGGCGGCCAAAGCCTGCGAGGTAAATCTGCATGGCGGATTTGCTGTGGACCGCCGACCCGGTCAAGGGCAGATATACTACGGCATGCCGGGATGCGGGCTTATGCGGATCAGCCCCGATCTGGCTCATCAGGACATCATCGAACTGCCGGCGGACCTGAAACCGATCAATTTCCATGCCACCAAAATCGGCCATTTCGACGGCAACGTGCGGCTGATCATGCCGGCCAACGGCGACGCCAAAGTGGTGGTGTTGACGCTCGAAGGCAAGGTGGAGTTTGTGCTGAGTCGCCCCGAATTCGAGCAGTATGCCAATCCGGAGACGCCGTTTCGTCCGACCGATACCGCCATTGTCGGTAACGCCGTGTATGTCGCCGACGGCTACGGCGCCAATTATATTTCCACCGCGGATTATAGGAAAAAGGCATGGACCAGCGCATTTGCGGGCAAAACGGACAACCCGGTCGAGGAAGGAAAATTTGGTACGGCGCACGGTCTCAACCCCGCACCTGACGGCAAACATCTGTCCATTGCCGATCGTCCGCATTCGCGTTTTCAGTTGTTTACCCATGACGGCCATTTCAAGACGCAGTACGGCATTCCGCAGGGGTCGCGCCCCTGCGGCATCGACTTTGTCCAGTGGAAAGGCCGAAACTATGCGGTGGTCGGCAGCCTCAACGACCCCGAACAAGGCCGACCGGCGCCGATCTATATCCTCGATGCCGACACCTACGCGGTGCTTTCCACCATCCGTCCGAAAGACGAACTGGGCGTAGAATTAGCGCAACATATCCACAATACCGTTTTCTACACACAGGGCGGCAAACTCTATCTGATCTGTCAGGCGTGGAATCCGGGCTACTATTTCGTGCTTGAACACGTCGGCTGAGGTAGAGGAGCGGATGGACATTCATACCGTGCTGTACGAGCTTGGCGTCAGGGACGACACGTTGACACCCGCTGAAAACCGCTCGCTTGACCAAGACGGGTACGTGGTACTGGAAAACATGTTTACGCTCGATCAGACGGCGGCGTTTATCCGGCGACTCGAACAACTGGCCGAAGAGGAGGGTGACCGGGCCGGGGTCGAAGCGCATCAAGAGGAAGGTACGATCCGTCTGGCCGATCTGATCAACAAAGATCCCATGTTTGAGTACTGCTTTACGCATCCGCGTTTGCTGGCGTGTGCGCTTCACACCTTTCCCGACGGGTTCAAGGTGGATTCGCTCAATGCGCGGTTTGCGCTGCCGGGCATGGGTGGCCAGATGCTCCATGCCGACTGGGGGCCGTCGCAACCGTCGGACTGGGACAACGTAAAGGCCAAACGGTATTATGGGATGAATTCGATGTGGATTTTGAACGATTTTACCGCAGAAAACGGCGCCACCCGCATCGTACCCGGCACGCACCGGGTGTTTCATCTGCCGCAGGATGTCATGCACGACCGGTTTGCGCCGTATCCCGGCGAGGTGATTCTGGAGGGGCCTGCCGGAACGGTCGTGGCGTTCAATTCGCACTGCTGGCAGGGGGGAACGCTCAACCGAACTTCCGATCTGCGCCGGGTGATGCACATGGCATACCGACCCCGCGAGACGACGTCGCTTACCGATCAGGGGAAGCATCTGCGCGCGGAGACGGCGCAACGGCTGACACCTGCGATGCGCTACGTGCTGGGGGTGTAAGGACGGGAAGGGTGAGGTAACATCGGACTACAGAAATCAGGACACCCCGGTCTTATTCACCTTGCCTTTCCTGCGAAGACATTTCGCCCCGTACGCGGTATAGGGTAAAAGTCTCCAGTGGGGTATTCGAAAACCGCCAGGGAAGCGCGCGCCATCGGTAGTTGAAACTGTAGTATCCCCCCATCTGGGTCGGGTTGTACAGACGTACCCAGGTCCACGGCGTCGACGGAATTTCGATACGGCTCACTTGCTCCAGCTTCTCGCGATGCGCCGGCGTAATGCCCTGCCCATGCACGGTTTCCGCCACGACCACGTAGTCTCCCGGTTCAAGAACGGAAGTTTCGGTATCGTATTGGGGCATACCGGCCTTGCGTGCGTACCATTGCCAGCCCCAGTGTCCTATGTGCCAGATCGTGTCCTGCGTTTCGGATCGTAACTGCCGATAAATCTCCCCTGCCTGTGTCCGGTATACGCCTGCCCATACATGATCCGAGATGCTCATGGCAATACCGAGCGTTGCGGTCAGGGCGACGCCTGTATGACGGAGCGCCCGCCCCGCGCCGGGCCGGAACTGCATACCAAGCAACAGAAGCAGGGCAGGGACGATCAGCAGAATATGACGGATGGCGACAAACGGAGCGGCAGAAACGATAAATACCGATACCCCCGCTCCCCAGAGTATCAGCAGGGCTATGTTTTCCGCGCAGACCCGGTCTCCGGCGCGCCATTTTGCGATCAGTTGATTTACCGCGCCGGACAGTGTCATGCCGACGAGCAAACATCCTGCTCCGAAAAAGAGTCCCCATCCCAGCACGATCTGATAGGGTGCGCCCGGATAGTGGGCGTGGAGGGTCACACCCACACCGCCCAGCAGGGCAGCGGATATGATCCAGCGCCGACGCGGAACCTGCCATGCCGAGGAAAGGGCTATCAGGGCAAAAGGAGCCATCGCCCCTATACCGCTAAACCATTCTATCCACCGGAATATCCAATCTTTGAGCGTCAGTGCCACCGGTTCACGGCTTAGCAGATGGATGGCGCCATAGTCGAGATAGTTCCACAGCGACCATACCGACAGCGTCATCGCCGGAATCGCGATCCACCCCAGCATCCAATATGCCCTGCGTGCCCCTATCGTCAGGATGAAGAGCGGCAGCAGAACAACGCTGGTGTACTTGATCAGACAGGCGGCGGCAAGGGCGGCGGCGGCAAGGGCATAATGCCGCGAGGAACGGATATCGGGCGGACGGGTCATTAGATCGAAAAAGGCCAGCCAGCATAGGACAAGCGGCGTGTCTACCATAAGGTTCTGCCCCGGAAGAAAAGCGGGGCCGAGCGTGAACAACACGACAAGCCAATCCGCATTCTCCGGCGCGCATCGTAGTGCAAGTCGGTAAAACAGCCAGATGGCGCATACTCCGGTAAGCGACACGACTACATGAAGCGCCCACTCGGATACGCCAAAAAGGGCCATGACAAGCGCGTATACGTAAAACGGCAGATGCGGTTGGTTGACGCTGGCGATTAGATCGTCTGAACTGTACCAGTTGATAAACCCGGACATGGGGCGCAGAGGATCGGCTAAAATATGGCGGCTGATCTCGAGATACGCCGTGTCGTCGATGTGAACGGCTTTGGTGAGGTTGAAGGCGACACATAAGATGGAGAGGACAAGGAGGAGGTGGGTATTCATTTTGGTGTGGCATGATTTTCATGGATGGCAAATTATACTGGCGATAGCAGGCGATTGCGCGTTATATCACGGCAATTGCGGACCATATCGCTTCCAAATGGGTTGAAATTTTTTGTCGTAAAGTCTGCAGAGCGGCCATGCGGCGAATATAATCAAAAGAGGGATAAGTGGTATATGAAAACGCGGTTCGGCATGTAAGGTGACATACAATGCGATATGCCACAGCATACATAGATATAAGATCAGATAGTTACGCCACTCACTCAGTGCCCATATTATGCCCACCCCGCCTACCGACAAAAGCACCCACCACGTCACTCGATATTTGTAAAAAGGAAGGTAAGAGTTCCAAAACACGAAAAGTCGGGTGACGCAACGTGCTATATATTTCTCTGGATGACTTAACACAAAGGCCAATCCGTTTTTCCATCCCAGACGATCCAATTCGATCTCGTCATATTTATCAAATCGTTCTGCAAGATTGTCGATTTCCAGGGTTCTGGATTCGTTTGGTTTGAGCATCAAATTGTTGGCGCCCCAGATGGTCATTCCTCCCTCGGTAGCAATGGGTATAATTTTATGATGGATTCGATAGTTGCGGACTGTCCAAGGCAGAATGGTCACTCCGAGAAACAAACTCATCATACAGACGGCATATAGCGTTTTTTTCCAAGGCATCTGACTACCCACCGCCAGCCATATCCCGAACATCAAAGGAAACAGTATCCCTACGGGGCGGGTCAGCGCCGTAATGCCCGCTAGAAATCCTAACCATACGAGCAAGCCGACATGGCTGTTTTCCTTATAAAAGCTCATACACCACAGGAGCAACATCAACAAAAAGGTATACAGACTTTCGGTCATGATCGACTGGGGCAAGACAAGGAGCAAGGGATAAACAGCCGTTCCGAACCCAGCTACGATGCCTGTTTGCCGACCAGCCAATTTTGTCGCAATCAAGGCGGTAAGCACCGCAACCAAGGCTCCGAGTATGGCCTGAAGGGTACGTACTGCCGTATGGTCGTGGCCAAAAATCGTATAGACGCCGGCCAGAAAAAACGGATACATGGGAGGACGGTAAGACCGTGCAGGTTCATAGGTGCTGAAATAACCCTCTCCTGCAAGAAGACTGCGGGCGAGTTCATCGTATACCCTGCTATCGGATCGTATGTCTAAGAAAAGGGTGGTATGAGAGAGGCTGTATAATCGCCCGGCCAGAGCCAGAAAAAAAATAACCG
>VGJU01000062.1 GCA_016867335.1 Candidatus Zixiibacteriota bacterium
GGTCGCCGCATGAGCGCGATACAGTGCGAAGGAAAAACCATCCGGGAGATCAACCGCGCCATTCGCCATCTCATTGCCGAGGGCGCACGCGAAATCCGATTGTCAAACCCTTCGGCACGCCATAACTTTGCGGTCGGACTCGTCGCCCCTGCCCATCTCACGATAGAAGGCAGTGTGGGCTACTACTGCGCCGGGATGATGGACGGTCCGACGATCTCCATCCTCGGTAGCGCAGGGTGGGGTGTGGGTGAAGGGATGATGGACGGTTTGCTCGTCATCGAAGGCAACGCAGGCAATGGCGCCGCCGCCTCGATACGCGGTGGAACCGTGGTGATCAAAGGCGACGCCGCTGCCCGTACCGCCATCGCGCTCAAGGGCGGCACGGTAATCGTAGGCGGCAATGTAGGTTATATGAGCGGCTTTATGATGCAGAAAGGAACCCTCATCGTCTGTGGCGACGCGGGCGACGGTCTGGGCGACTCGATGTACGAAGGCAACATCTTTATCGCAGGCGGCATCTCCGAACTCGGACACGATGCCGAAATCCGCGAACCATCGCCCGAAGACTTGGCAATGATCGCCACCTATCTCGACCGCTACGCTATCCAGCATCCGGGCGCATTCAAAAAGGTGGTTTCGGCCCGACGGCTGTGGAATTTCGACAAACGCGAATGGACGCTATGGAAAAACGCGCTGTAGAAGCGTCGCTCCGAAAGGGCGCGCTGTGGTCGCCTCAGGCTATCGCCGAGGCACAGGAAAAGGCGGAACTCGGACGCTATCGTCTGCGCGGTTTTGGCACGCTGCGTCCACGCCCTCTGCCTTCGTTCGACGATCTTACCTTTATTCCCTGCACCCTGACCCGGATCCCACTCGAAGGATACCGGGAAAAGTGCGAAACCGCCACCACGCTCGGCGCGCGATTTGCCCAAAAACCCATCCGGCTCGATATCCCGGTCATGATCACCGGGATGAGTTTCGGCGCGCTGTCCTACAACGCCAAGGTGGCGCTCGGTCGCGGTGCGACACAGGCCGGCACGTCGACGACCACAGGCGACGGCGGGATGTTGCCTGCCGAACGGGAAAACTCGCAAACGCTGATCTACGAAGTGCTCCCCAGCCGCTACGGGTTCAATATCCACGATCTGCTTCGAGCCGACGGCATCGAGCTGACGATCGGACAGGGTGCCAAACCGGGAACCGGCGGGCTTCTACTTGGCTCCAAGGTTTCGGAGCAGATCGCCGGGATGCGTGACCTGCCGATCGGAGTAGACCAGCGCAGCCCGTGTCGGCATCCGGATTTTCTCGGTCCGGACGATATGATCTACAAAATCGAAGAATTCCGCGAAGCCACCGACTGGCAAGTGCCGATCATCGTCAAGATCGGCGCGGCGCGGGTCTATGACGACGTAAAATTAGCAGCCAAGGCCGGCGCCGACATCATCGCCATCGACGGGATGGAAGGCGGAACCGGCGCATCACCCGACATCCTGATGGACCATACCGGCATCCCGACGCTGGCCGCGGTATGCGAGGCACGGGCGGCGCTCGAAGAAATGGGGCTGTACGGCATCGTCAACCTGATCATCGCCGGCGGTATCCGAAGCGGTGTAGACGCCGCCAAGGCCATGGCGCTCGGTGCGGATGCCGTCTATATCGGGACGGCGGCGCTGATCGCCATGAACTGTAACAAACCCTTGTATATCGAAGACTATCAATCCATTGGCGCCGAACCGTACGCCTGCCACCACTGTCATACCGGACGCTGTCCCGTCGGCATCACAACCCAGGATCCCGAACTGATGAAACGCCTGCCCATCGACGAGGCGGCGGAACGGGTAGCCAATTTTCTACGCGCCACGACCATGGAAATCCAGATGATCGCGCGCGCCTGCGGCAAAGCCGACGTACACGATCTGGAACCCGAAGACATGCGAGCGCTTACCCTCGAAGCCTCCATGATCACCGATATTCCGCTTGTGGGAACCCGGCGTGTCTTTGGCGGCGGTCCCGGATGGAAGGAACACTGACTCATGTCCTTTCTGATCCCCTGTCCCAACTGCGGAAAACGCAGCGTCTACGAATTTCGGTTTGGCGGAGAAGTGCGTCCGCGCCCGGAAATAGACGCGGGCGACGCGACGTGGAGCGAATTTCTCTATACCCGCAAAAACGAATCCGGCCCGCAAAAAGAATGGTGGTATCACCGCGCCGGATGCCGCGCTTGGTTTCAGGCCGTGCGTCATACCGAAACCAACGAAGTGCTGGAAACGTTCTGGCCGTAAGAAGTGTAAAGCGTAAGATGTAGGAAGCACGGTAAGTACCTACCCGTCAAGATCATGCAGCATTTCGCATCCGAAGCATGGAGTCTCCGTGAATTCGTCTTCTACCCAACCTGGTCAGACCTTTACCATCACCTTTGAAGGACGCCTTGTTCCGGCGCGGGCCGGGCAGACCATTGCCGGCGCGTTGTACGCCGCCGGGATACGAACCTTTAGCCGCAGTTTCAAATATCACCGTCCACGTGGTCTGCTCTGTGCCGCCGGACGATGTCCCAACTGTCTTATGAATGTAAACGGCGAACCCAACGTTCGTGTTTGCATGACTCCCGCGACCGACGGACAGGTTATCCGAGGACAGAATGCGTGGCCTTCGGTCGAAACGGATCTGCTTTCGGTCATCGAGACGTTTGACGCCTTTATGCCGGTCGGTTTCTATTACAAATCGATGATACGCCCGCGTGCGTTGTGGCCGGTTTACGAAAGTATCATCCGTCGTATTGCCGGACTCGGCGAGGTGGATGCAAGCCGTGTACCGGATCATCCGTATGAAAAACAGTATCGTCGGGTAGATGTAACGGTCGTAGGAGGCGGCCCAGCCGGACTTTCCGCGGCGCTGTCCGCTGCCCGCGCCGGCGCGGATGTGCTTCTCGTGGATGACCAAACGACACTTGGCGGGCATCTGCGGACCTCGATCCGGCGGGCTGGCGAAGAAAGCGGCCCCGCCATAGCCGCCCGTCTGACACGCGAAATCGCCGCCGAACCCCGGATCGAAACGCTCTCCGGCGCTACGGCCTTTGGGTACTACGAAGGCGACCTGATCGGGATCGTTCAGGGCGCGCGGTTTATTCATGCGCGTACAAGCCGCACGATCTTCGCTACCGGACGATTCGAACATCCGCTGGTGTTTCACAACAACGATCTGCCAGGGATTATGCTCGGCAGCGGCGTCCAACGTCTTCTTCATTTAGACGGCGTCTCGCCCGGAAAGCGCGCGCTGGTGGTGACGACCAACGACTTTGGCTGGGCCGTCGCGCAGGATTTGGCCGACGCGGGTGTCGCCGTCGCGGCGATCGTAGATGCGCGTCACACCGCACCCGATGGCCCGGAAGCGCAGACGCTCAAACAGGCGGGTATACCCGTATTCGCCGGGGACACGATTCTCGAAGCAACCGGTGGCAAACACGTCGATGGCGGCGTCATCGCGCAGTTGGATATGCAAGGGGGAATCGTCCCCGGTACGAAACGCCGGATCGCCTGCGACCTGATCTCGCTTTCCACCGGATTCGAACCGGCTGCCGCGCTGATCTATCAGAGCGGTGGGAAAGTGCGTTACGATGCCGACGCCGGAACGTTTGTCGTCGCCTCGCTGCCGTCTCAGGTGCTTGTGGCCGGTGATGTGGCCGGAACACACGATCTTGACATGCAGTTGATCGAAGGCGAGGTCACCGGTCTTCAAGCCGCGCTCGATCTTGGCGTCGCTGACGAAGAGGCGGAACACCGGATCGCCGCCTGTCGCGCGGAACGGGAGACGCGGCGCCGTGCGCCGGAGCCGTCATGCGTGCTTATCGCCTCTCCGCAAACGTCAAAGAAAAAGTTTGTCTGCTTCTGCGAAGACCTGACCGAAAAAGACATTCACGATGCCGTCTTCGAGGGCTTTGACCATGTCGAGACGCTCAAACGGTATTCGACGTTGTCGATGGGGCCTTGTCAGGGCAAGATGTGTGCTTACGCCTCGGTCCACTTGTGCGCCCGCGAGACCGGAAAAACCGTCGCCGAAACGGGCACGACAACCTCGCGCCCGCCGATTCAGCCTGTGTCTCTCGGCGCATTGGCCGGTCACGTAGAGGAGCCGATAAAGCGCACGCCGATGCACAACCGGCATGAGGCGCTCGGCGCGGAATGGATGGACATGGGGCAATGGAAACGTCCGCGCCACTACACGTCCGTTGCCGAAGAGTACCGCGCCGTCCGTGAACGGGTGGGTTTGATCGACGTGGGCACGCTTGGCAAACTCGACATCAAGGGCAAGGATGCCATCCGTTTGCTGGAAAAGGTATACACGAACCGGTACGCCAATCTGAAACCGGGTCGCGTACGCTACGGGATCATGTGCGATGACAGCGGCATCATCATGGACGACGGAACGGTCACCCGTCTGGCGGACGATCATCTGTTTATCACCACCACCAGCGGCAATGTGGAATTTGTACACGAATGGCTAGAGTGGTGGGCCGCAGGAACCGATATGGATGTGGCAGTGACCCACATGACCGCCGGATACGCTTCGGTCAATTTGGCCGGCCCTAAAGCCCGCGAGACATTGGCTCCGCTGACCGACATTGACCTTTCCACCGAAGCCTGTCCCTATATGTCGGCCCCGCAGGGTCTTGTGGCGGGGATTCCCGCGTTGTTGCTCCGCATCGGCTTTGTCGGCGAACTCGGCTACGAAATCCACGTACCTGCGGAATACGGTCCGGCGCTGTGGGATGCGCTTCTTGCGGCGGGACAGCCGTTCGGGATCGCGCCGTTTGGCGTGGAAACCCAGCGTCTGTTGCGTTTGGAAAAGAAACATATCATCGTCGGCCAGGATACGGATGCGCTCTCCAACCCGCTTGAGGCCGACTTGGAGTGGATCGTGGGGTTTGCCAAACCGGATTTTGTGGGCAAGACGTCTCTCATGCGGCTAAAGGAACGCGGCCTGCGTCAGCGGCTTGTGGGGTTTGTGCTGGAGCGAAACGCGGAGGTGGAAGAGGGCAACGCCGTGATCTTCGAAAAGAAATCCGTAGGGCGCGTGACCAGCTTCCGTTACAGCCCGGCGATGGGCGGTAAGGGCGTCGGCATGGCGTGGGTTCCCGCCGGACTGGCCGAGGACGGTGCCCCGCTTTCGATCCACGTACCCGAAGGGCTGGCCACCGCGTGGGTGCGTCATGCGCCGTTTTACGATCCGGAAGGCGTAAAACTTAAAGGGTAGAAGCGCTCCGGCGTCCTAACCAAGGTTTTCGAGAGATACTACCGCATGGATACTTTTGTCAAACACTCCGCTCTTTATGATGCACATACGGCGCATCACGCCATTTTTGCGGACCGGGGCGGCTGGGCGGTCGCGTCCCGGTATGGGGAGGTGGAGGCCGAGGAAAGCCGGGTACGTGCTAGCGTCGGTGTTATCGACCTAAGCGAAGCGGCCAAATTCGAAGTTTCGGGCCGAGACCTTGCTACATGGGCATCGCAGCGTTTCGGAGCCGAACCCGTCGCTCCGCTACGTGCATGGCGTTCGGACGGCGCGGTATCCGTATCGGGACTTTGGTGCCGTCTGCGTGAGGACCGGGGCATATTTATCGCGTCCGGCGAGTCGTCTGCCATCGAAATGAGGCTCCAGCCTTCGGAGCATGAAACCGCGCATCTCACCGATATTACATCTGTGTATACCTTGTTGCGTATCGCCGGACCGGAAACGATTCCCCTGTTGCGTAAGTTTACCTCGCTGGATATGCGATCGTCGCGTTTTTCCAATCTTTCTTGCGCTCAAGCCACCATCGCCAAAGTCCGCAGCCTGATCGTCCGCGAGGATGTCGCCGATCTTCCCGCCTGCTGGGTGATGTGTACCCGCGACTATGCCGAATTTGTATGGGAAAGTCTGCTTCATGCGGGCGCTTCGCCTTTTGGCTGTGAAGTCATGGAAAAAATAGGAATAAAGGATTAACCTGTGCTTCAGTTATTTCGCAAATCGCGTATGTGGCGGACGCACGACCTCTCTCCCTCGTACGACGTGGTCATTATCGGCGCCGGGATACATGGGCTGGCTACGGCCTATTATCTGGCACGGCGGGGGATTACCGGCGTGGCGGTAGTGGATCGGTGGTATGTAGGCAGTGGAGGGAGTGGACGCAACACCGCGATCATCCGGGCCAATTACCGAACCCCCGAAGGCATTGCCTTTTACGACGAAAGCGTAAAAATTTACGAGCAACTTGGCGCAGAGTTAGACTACAACCTTCTTTTTACCCAGCACGGTCACCTGACGCTTGCGCATACCGACACGGCAGTCAACGGATTGCGGGTGCGAGCCGAAAACAACACGCTATTAGGGGTGGACAGCCGCGTGATCGGTCCTGACGAAATCAAACGTCTGGCTCCGGCCATAGACATCAGCAAAAAAGCGCGATACCCTATTCAGGCCGCGCTGTATCACCCACCCGGCGGCATCATTCGTCATGATGCGGTCGTGTGGGGATATGCCCGTGCTGCCGACCGTCTTGGTGTCCAAATTCATCCGCTTACCGAGGTACAAGGTATCGACGTAGAAAATGGCGCAGTCACGGCAGTACACACCAACCGGGGAGTCATCCGAACCGGAACGGTCGTCAACGCCACTGCCGGGTGGTGTTCGACGATCAGCAAGATGGTCGGCGTTGATCTGCCCATCGTCACTCATCCGCTTCAGGCGTTGGTGACCGAACCGCTCAAACCGTTTCTCGACCCCGTGATCGTATCCGCTACACTCCATCTGTATATCAACCAGACCGACCGTGGCGAACTGGTGATCGGCGAAGAGATCAACCCGTATTCTTCGTACAGCAGCAAGTCTACACTTCCGTTTTTAGAGACCGCTGCCGCGCATACGCTCGAACTGTTTCCCTGTCTCAAAGAGGTGAGAGTTTTGCGCCAGTGGGCTGGTCTGTGCGATATGACACCCGACTTTAGCCCTATCATCGGTATGGTCGATCAGGTAAAGGGCTATGTGCTTGATGTAGGCTGGGGAACGTACGGGTTCAAGGCGGGACCGATTGGCGGGAAGATGACCGCCGAGGTCGTCGCAACCGGAAAAACGCCACCGTTGATCCATCCCTTCCGGTTGTCGCGTTTCCGCGACGACACACTGGTAGGGGAAAAGGCTGCTGCCGCGGTATCTCATTAAGCCGTCGTACCCGTCATCGTCGGATGACGGGTCATACGTTTGTATTCTTATCGGTGTAGAACGCCCGGAACGATCTCAGGAGCGTATTGCGTCTTGCGGGTGCGCCAAAGGTTGCCCTCGCGGTTCCATTTCACGCGCCACACGTATGTCTGTATGTCACCGCGGTACGGAGGAAGGATCATGGCTACGGTTTCGGAGGTAAAGACCACGCTGGAACACCGGGGTATCGAATTTCTGTTGGCCTCGTTTGTAGAAATGACCGGCGCATCGAAAGCCAAGCTGGTTCCCGCCACGCATATCGAAGACTTGGCAACGGAAGGGGCCGGGTTTGCCGGATTTGCCGTCGGCGAATTCGGACGTGGCCCACATCATCCGGATATGGCGGCGATGCCGGATTTGAACAGCCTGACCGTGCTTCCATGGCGTCCCAATGTGGCATGGCTGGCGTGCAACGTCCATGTGGAAGGTGCGGCGTGGGACTACTGCCCCCGGACCATTCTCGACCGGGTGCGTGCACGCGCCGCCCAAGAGGGCTATGTATACAAATACGGTGTCGAGCCGGAGTTTATGCTGGTAAAACGAACCCCCAGCGGTATCGAACTGGCCGATCCGCTCGACACGCTGGCGCGGCCCTGCTATGACCAGCGAACGCTCAACCGAAACCTCGATTTTCTGACGACGCTGTTGCGGTATATGCAAGACCTGGGGTGGGATCCGTATGCCAACGACCATGAGGACGCGAACTGTCAGTTCGAAATCAACTGGCGTTTCTCGGAGTGTATGACGACGGCGGACCGTCATACCTTCTATAAGTACATGGTGCGGGCGTTGGCCGAACAAAACGGGTGGGCCGCTACGTTTATGCCCAAGCCGTTTTCGGGGCTGACCGGCAACGGCGCGCATTTTCACATGAGTCTGTGGGACACTGCAACCGACCGGAATCTTTTTCTCGACGAGAACGACCCCAATGGTCTTTCCGAGATGGCGTATCATTGGATAGGCGGGTTGAAGGCGCATGCGCGGGCGTACAGCGCCGTCACCGCGCCAACGGTAAATTCGTACAAACGGCTGATCGTCGATGCGCCGCGTTCGGGGGCGACGTGGGCGCCGGTGTACATCACCTATGGCGGTAACAACCGGACGCAGATGATACGACTTCCCGGTCCCGGACGGGTGGAGCATCGGGCGATCGACGGGGCCTGCAATCCCTATCTGGCCGCGGCGGTAACGCTGGCCGCCGGAATGGACGGTGTCCGGCGCAAACTCGACCCCGGTCCCCGCAACGACCGGAATCTCTACGAGACCCCGCGCGAGACACTTATAAAAGAGGGGATCGGGCTTTTGCCTGCCAATCTCAAAGAAGCGACAGACGCGCTCGAACAGGATGAGGTGATCGTCGAGGCGCTTGGAGCCGAATACGCCGAAGCCTATATCCGAGCCAAACGCGACGAATGGATCCGGTATCACAACACCGTGTCGGCGTGGGAAGTGGATCAGTATCTGATGGGGTAGACGGCGCAGCGGGGAGGGATTGGTGCATGAGTGTCAGGATAAAGGACTATAGCAACTCACGCCTCGATCCCCATTATGACCAGAGGCACTCCCGGAACCCCGCGCCTCTGGCGGATTACGTTGTATAGCTCTCCTTCGTAGTACGATACGCCCGAACTCATTTGGCTTTTCAAAGATCTCATCGGCAGAATCTCGATCCCAACATCGATATGATCCCCGATGTAGAAAGCCAAATGCTTTACAAAAAGGTCATACGCTACAAAAGCATATTTGCCAAACTGAACCTCTATGGCTATGCGGTCTTTTACAAAATCGGTCTGATTATAGCTGAAAACAGGGATCTCGTTTGCCGCTTCGATTTTTTTCTTTTGGTCTTCCGGACTCAGTAGCAACGTCCTTCTGATCAACTCGGCATTTTTCGTCACCCAGTAGCCTACCCTGCTTTCTTGCCATCCTTTCCGGTTAAGACAATCTCGAAACTGATTATTCAAGACCATAGGGCTTTAGAGCAACCGGCCCATCATTGTTTTTCTTTGGAAACTTTTGTTTTACAGGAAAAGGCATCGACAGTCGCAATTACATCGTGTATTTCCTGCCACAAGGCCGATTTATGAACCAGTAAATATTCCAGCCCGTTAAGATGCGAATACACTTCCTGTATTTTCACGGTATGTCCGCCGTTTTATATTCATGGGCACGCTATCCAAAAGTTTTATCTGGAGGCTAGGTTTTTGTGCTTTCCAGGGGGCAACGGCAAGACCGTTTTCTGCCTGTATAGGATCATAAACCGGCCTATCCATAGGTCTTGTTTTCAGAATGCCTTGTAATTCTTTCTCAATTCTATCGCGAGCAACGTCCAGATAGGTCGGAACGATTTCCGCTCCGACGCCCTTTCTGCCATGGCGTATCGCGGCAATGATGGTTGAACCGACACCGAGAAACGGGTCGCATACCCAGTCGTCTTCACGGGTAAGAGAGAGTACCAATCGTTCGATCAACTCGACCGGGAACTGACAGGGATGAATAGTTTTCTCGATGTGATTGCTCTTCACATTGGGAATGATCCAAAGATCGCCGGGATTTTTGCCCAACGGATTGCAGGAGTATTCGCCCGTCTTGGGGCCTTTGAAGTACTTCTTCCCTGGATATTTCTGCGGAACTCTTACCGGATCCAGATTAAACACATAATCATCCGCTTTGGTAAACCAAAGGATGGTTTCATAGCGCCCGGAAAATCTATTTTTGCAATGAAGCCCATGCTCGAAGTGCCAAATGATTCGGTTGCGCATCCGCAACCCTAGATCCCGAAAAATTGGGTACAGAATCGTGTCGAGCGGAACAATAGCGCCTTTGTCCACATAGTTTCCCACCTGCCAACAGATGCTTCCCCGATCTGACAGGGCTCGGACGCAGGCTTAGATGACCTCAGCCTGCTGCTCGATATAGCGATCCAACTTGAGCTTCTGTTCGTACTCTTTGCCTATATTGTAAGGCGGCGAGGTAATCACAAGTTGAAGCGTTCTATCGGGAATCGCCCTGAGCAGATTCAGACAGTCGTCCGGATAAACTACTATCCGTTTTGTCGTATCGAATGTTTCGGCAATACCGCTCTTTTCCGTCATGGTCTATCTTCCGTTTTCTGAAACGCTATAAGGCCGGAGAGACTATCTGTTATATCAGTCGATTCCTACCATACCCTTCTCGACTAAAGTAACTACCCTCTACCTCCCGATCATCCCCCGCAGCACGTACTGCAATATCCCCCCGTGCCGGTAGTATTCCACTTCTATCGGCGTGTCGATGCGGATCGTGGCGGTAAACGAAAACGTCGTCCCGTTGGGCCGGGTTGCCTGCACAGTGGTATCTTGTCTTGGCGAAAGCCCATTTTCGATGCCTGCGATATCCAAGGTCTCGAATCCGGTAAGTCCGAGGGTCTCACGGTTTTGACCGTCTTTGAACTGGAGCGGCAGTATGCCCATACCGATCAGGTTGCTCCGATGGATACGTTCGTAGGTCTCGGCGATCGCCGCCTTGACACCCAGCAAATTTGGCCCTTTGGCGGCCCAGTCGCGCGAAGAGCCGGACCCGTACTCCTTGCCGGCGATGACGACGAGCGGCGTACCTTGCGCTCGGTAGACCATCGCCGCGTCATAGATCGACATCGTCTCGCCGTCGGGCGCCTTCTTGGTCCATCCGCCTTCGGTCCCCGGCGCCATAAAGTTACGCAGTCGGATGTTGGCAAACGTGCCGCGCACCATCACCTCGTGGTTGCCGCGCCGTGCACCGTACGAGTTAAACTCCTTTGGCGATACCCCGTTGGCGATGAGGTATTTGCCCGCCGGACCGTCGGGCTGTATCGACCCGGCCGGCGAGATATGATCGGTCGTTACCGAGTCCCCCAGCACCGCCAGCACGCGCGCGCCGTGAAGGTCTCGCAATGGCGGAGGCTCCGCCGACATCCCTTCGAAATACGGCGGAAGTTTGACATACGTCGAGACGTCGTCCCATGCGTACAATTCGCCGGAAGGCGCATCGAGCGCCGCCCAGCGGTCGTCGCCTCGGAATACGTCGGCATAGATACGCCGGAACATATCGCGTCGCACCGACCGGGAAACGGCGTCTCGGATTTCGGTCTCCGACGGCCATATGTCCTTCAGATACACCGGGCGGCCCGTACGGTCGACTCCCATCGGCTCGGTGGTAAGGTCGATGTCTATGCGTCCAGCCAGCGCATACGCCACCACAAGCGGCGGAGAGGCCAGATAGTTGGCACGCACGACCGGGTTGACACGGCCTTCGAAGTTGCGGTTGCCGCTCAACACCGCCGCCGCGACCAGCTTCTCCTTGCGGATCGCATCGGCGATGGGTTCCGGAACCGGACCGCTGTTGCCGATACAGGTCGTGCATCCATAGCCGACGACGTGAAACCGCAGTTGTTCCAAATACGACAGCAACCCGGTGTCCTTGAGATACTCGGTGACAACCTGTGATCCGGGCGCCAGGCTTGTCTTTACCCACGGGCATGTCGTAAGTCCCCGCTCCACGGCCTTTTTTGCCAGCAGACCCGCCGCTACCAGCACCGCCGGGTTGGAAGTGTTGGTACAACTGGTAATCGCGGCGATAACTACGGAACCGTGCGCAAGATCGAACACCGCGTCCGTCGTCGCTACCGAAACCTTTTTTCCCAGTGTTCCCGGTGCGGTCTGTCCGTCGCCTTCGATCCACGTGGTTACCGCCACCGGGTCGGCATTTTCGTCCTTTGCCATGACCGACAGTTCCTGACGGAACGAACGCTTCGTTTGTCCAAGCGTTACCCGATCCTGAGGCCGTCGCGGACCGGCAAGACTCGGTTCTACCGAGTCCAAGTTGAGCGCCAAGGTATCCCGAAACACCGGATCGGGCGTATCGGCATCACGGAACAACCCCTGCGCTCTGGCATACGCCTCGGTCAGCGCAACGGCATGTTCGTCGCGTCCGCTTAGCCACATGTATTCGAGCGTGCGGGCGTCGATCGGGAAAAATCCGATGGTCGCCCCATACTCCGGGGCCATGTTGGCGATCGTAGCACGGTCGGCCAGACTCAGCGCGTCCAACCCTGGCCCGTAAAACTCGACAAACTTGCCGACCACGCCGTGCTTGCGGAGCATCTGGGTGACAGTAAGCACAAGGTCCGTAGCTGTCGATCCGGCAGGCAACGTGCCCGAAAGTCTGAACCCCACCACCTCCGGAATCAGCATGGCAACGGGCTGACCCAGCATGGCCGCCTCCGCCTCGATACCGCCGACGCCCCATCCCACCACACCGATTCCGTTGATCATCGTGGTGTGCGAATCGGTTCCGACGACCGTATCCGGAAAGGCGAAAACTTTGCCATCCTTTTCGCGCGTATACACCACGTCGGCAAGATATTCGAGGTTGACCTGATGCACGATGCCGGTTCCGGGAGGCACGACACGAAAATTGTGAAAGGCTTTTTGTCCCCATTTGAGAAAAAGATAACGCTCCTGGTTGCGTTCGTATTCGCGGGTGACATTGCCCGCAAACGCGCCGGGCGTGCCGTATTCGTCCACCTGAACCGAATGGTCGATAACAAGGTCTACCGTCTGAAGCGGGTTGATCCGGTCTGGATTTCCGCCAAATTGCCGAATGGCGTCGCGCATCGCGGCAAGGTCCACTACCGCTGGCACGCCGGTAAAATCCTGCATCAACACTCGCGCCGGTGTAAAGGCGATCTCGCGGTCCGACGGCCCTTCGGAGATGCTGGCCGATACGGCGGCGATATCTTCGTGGGTGACGTTTACCCCGTCTTCATGTCGCAATAGGTTTTCGACCATCACCTTGAGCGAAAAAGGAAGACGCGAAATCTTTCCCGCGCCGGCCCGCTCCGTCGCCGGAAGTGCGTAATAGATGTAGGTGTGGCCCCCAACCTTGAGCGCGGTCTCCGCGCCAAAACCGTTCTTGTTCCCGTTTCCCATGCGTATCTCCGTGTTGGTAGACCCGTACAACCCCGTGGTGGTAGAGACGCAAAATTTTGCGCCTCTACAGGTGTTTGCCGTCCCTACGACCCAAACAACGTGGTGGTGCCTACGACCACCCGTACAACCCCGTGCGGTGCCTACGACCCAAACAATCCCATATTTGTCGTGGTGGTAGAGACGCAAAATTTTGCGTCTCTACGGGTGTTTGCCGTCCCTACGACCCAAACAATCCCGTGGTGGTGCCTACGATCCAAACAACGTGGTGGAGCCTACGACCCAAACAATCCCGTGGTGGTGCCTACGACCCAAACAGGGTCGCTTTGTCTTCCTCCACCTTTGCCTTTCGTTCCTCTTTGCTCATGTCGCCCATGTCACGATAAAACTGTTCGTCGTACTCACGCGCCCGAATGACGACCGGCATCGGCACGGCATGGCCCATCACCAACGCCTGCTGTTTGGTATCCAGACTTGCCAGCACGCTTTTGAGTCCCGCCGCGTTGCTTACCCCCGTCAGTACCGCGTTGATGTCTTTCTCGTCGTTGAGCAACGCAATCACCTTGGTACCGATTTGTGAGAGGACTTCCTCGTCGATGCCCGAAGGCCGCTGATCGATGATCAGCAACGATACATAATATTTGCGCATCTCGCGGGCGATGATCCCAAAAATCGTCTGCCGGGCGGCAAACGGATTGAGAAACTTGTGCGCTTCTTCGATGGTAATGACCAAATGTTTGGGTTGATCCGCCGGATCCCGCGTCGCAAAATACCGCTCGCTCCGCGATACGTATTCGTGGTGTATCCGCCGTGTGATGATGTTCGCCACCAAAAGATAACACAACAGGCTCGTCTGTTGGCCAAATTCGAGTACGATGTGCGTCCCGTTGTTGATATAGTCCAGCATGGTCTTGATGACATCGGTGCTGGGACGAGACTCGGTCAGAAAAGGAAAACTTTTGATACGTGACAGTTTGCGGTAGAGTGCGGCCAGCGACTCCGGATGCGCGCCGATGCCTTCGGCAAACGCTTTGATGTCGTATTCGCCGCCATCCAACAGTGCTTTGAGCCATCCTTTGGTGCCGTACCGATTGACGATAAGGTGTGCGGCTTCGAGCGATGTAGGGTTGAGACGCAGTTCTTCCTGAAGCGACAGCACGTCGTCCACCCATATCTGATCATAGCCGATATGCACCTCGTGGTCTGGCGTCGAGCCGCGCATCCGGGTGGATTCCGGATCAAGGCTGAATACCGCAACCCGGTTACCGAAGAGTTCCTTGAGTCCTTTGGCAAACGAAACGCCGCTACGACTCTCCTTGCGTGCGCCCCAGCCGTATTCACTGTGCATGTCAAAAATAAAATTGACGGCTTTTCGGTTTTTGATCATGCCACACAAAAGCAATCGCGTCAGAAATGTCTTGCCTGTGCCGGTCTTGCCAAAAACACCGTTGCTTCGTTCCACCAGCCTGTCCAAGTTGATGCAAACGGGCGTCTCCATGTCGAGCGGGCGTCCCATATTGAAAAATCGTCCGTCTTCGCTTTCGATTCCGAACACCCGTCCTACGTCCGTTTCAGCAGCGTCGTACACGGGCGAAAAGTGTGACGGGATGGCCTTGACCGGGCGTGCCGCCTCGTCACCCGTAAGTGCTTCGTCATGCTGGAGCATCAACATGGGGCGCAGACTTACGGTGGCGTACGTGCTTTGGCCGCTCAGCACTTCGCGGGTAAGTTCGTCTTCCTCGTCGGGTGGATTGATCAGGATTTCCGGGTTGGTAGCGTCGAGCCTCATATCGGTGATCATGGAGAAAAACTCGCTCTTCTTGCCTCGGATGACGACAAACTTGCCTGCCTTGATGTCTTCGACATCCTGTGCGGCGTCGAGTTTCATTTCCAGCCCTTCGATCAGCGAGCCTTGCGTGACGACACCTAGCAGGATGGGTCTTTCGGACATGGAAGGGATTCCTGATAAAGCGTCTATCGCAAAAATCGTTCGCGCATGGACGCCGAGGGTAGGTGTAGTCTCAGTCCCGCATATCGCGGGGAACACGGTAGCCCGACAGCCTCCCAAAACCCGCGAACCCCAAGCTTTTCGCTATCGGACCATCTCCGAAACGTAATATTTGCCTACACATCTGTCAAGTATTATGTCCCGGCCCCTTGACGAATCACCTGTCGTTTGTGTACACTT
This sequence comes from Candidatus Zixiibacteriota bacterium, assembly GCA_016867335.1. Lineage (GTDB taxonomy): Bacteria > JAAXHH01 > JAAXHH01 > JAAXHH01 > JAAXHH01 > VGJU01. The sequence continues at coordinate 15,364 of VGJU01000062.1, forward strand.
GCATGCCATAGTGCACAACAAGTTTTGGTTTGTCATACCCGCGTAACTTGTCTTCGACATGATCGGAGCAGGTTTCCGCAGAACGGGAGTTCCAACCCCATGCGCGAAACATGCCCTCTCGTCGCAACCATGGATGGAGAGTAGAAGATCAACTCCTCGATCAGACCGCCATAGTGTTGTTTGTATCGCTTGGCTGGACTACCGTGTCGGCGATGGAGGAGACCCTCGGCCCGATCGGCACGCTTGAACGCGAGACAATCAGAAGTGCTCGGCAGTGTTCGAGCACATGTATGACAGTTATCCTGAGCGCGACGCAAGCGTGTACTCCACGGCAGTGTGACACGGTAGCAGAATAGGGTAATCCTCCAGACGCCCTATAATTCAGAGAAAGGTCATTCCCATGCTCCCGGAAAATCTGCCGGTCATACCCCCCGAAGAGTATCCTCGCCGATGGGCACGGGTTCAAGAGACGATGACCCGCCGCAATTTGGATATCCTGATCGCCTATGCCGACGACCGGGCCGTGTTCGGTCCGGCACACACGCGTTGGCTGGCCGGTTTTCCGGTTCATTTCGAGCCGGTTTGTATCCTGATGTTTCCGGAAGGCGACCCCGTACTGCTGTGCGGCCCGGAAAGCGACGAATACGCCCGGATTGCAGGCCGGATTCCGCAGGTGCGGGTGCTTCGTGAATTTACCCACCCCGACGAAGACTATCCATTTTCGGTCATCCGAAGTCTGCGCGAAATCATCGGCGATCTCGACCGGGATATCGGCACTGTCCGCCGCGCGGGTCTGGCAGGACGCGGACTTATGGCCGGCGAGCTGCTTGCCGCGCTTACCGCCGCATTGCCGGGGGCGGAGTGGATCGACGCGGAACACGACCTGTGCGATCTGCGGGCATGCAAATCGCCGACGGAACTTGCCGTGATCCGCTATGCCTACAGACTGGCGGAAGCGGGACTCGCCGCCGCCATAGAAGCCATACGCCCAGACGTCTGCGAACGCGAAATCGCCGCCGTCATCGAAACAGCCATGCGAGGCGCGGGCGCGGAAGGCACAGGCATCGACACTATCGTCGCCTCAGGACCGAATACGCGGCCTATCCTTGCGCGGTCCACCTTCCGGAAAATCGATCGCGACGACATGGTCTTGCTGACGATTGCGCCCCGCTACGAAGGCTATCACGCGGCCATAGGTCGTCCGGTGTTTGTCGGAAATCCGGGTGATGCAGTCCGGCGCGCCCGCGAGATAGCCTGCCGGGCGCAGGAAGCCTGCTTTGCAGCCATGCGCCCCGACGTCGAAGGCCGCATCGTCGAAAAAGCAGGCCGCCGCATCGTCGAAGCAGCCGGTTTGGGCGACTTTTTTCTCTATTCGGGTGTACACAGCGTCGGCGTCATCGAGTTCGAACCACCGATTTTCGGTCCGAGCAGCCCGGCCGTGCTAAAACCGGACATGGTAATCTCGGTAGACATCCCCATGTTTAACGCGCCGTGGGGCGGGCTACGCGTCGAAGACGGTTTTCTGATCACGCAAACCGGCGCGGAACGACTGCACCACAACCCATTTGTGATAGAAGTTTGAAGGGTAGTTTGAAAAGGAGATAAAAAGGCATCCGCCCTTCTTCACCCTTCAAACTTCGCTTTTCAGGGGTTCCCATGCGTCTTTTATCCACCGAAGTGTTCTGCCCGCACAAAGACGGACGTCCGGTCGTCAACGGATTCCTGACCTATATCAGCACCACGGACCCCGTACTCATGCTCTGCACCGGCTATGAAGATTACTCGGACGCCTATGACGATTTTTCGATACGCATCAGCGAGGACAACGGACGCACATGGTCCGACCCCACGCCATGGCTAAGCGGACGCAATACGCCCGACGGACGGATGCGTTATGCGGAACCTGGGGCGTTTTTCGACCGCAATACCGGCAAACTCATCGTCCTCGTAGACGAAAATTTCTATCCCAACGACACCTTGGACGTGGACGGCGTGTGCCGCGTGGTGCAGGCGATCTACGATCCGGCCACAGCGACGTGGACCGGTCCCATATCACTCGACCTGACACCCGCTCGCTATCTGGCGGTAAGTTTTCCTTTTCCTATCCAATCTTCCGCCGGAACGCTGTTTTTTCCCGCCATGCGTCCCATTCTCGGCACGGACGGCAAACCGCTCCATTACAAAGGGTGCTGGGCGCCGATAGACGAGTGTCTCACGATCATCGGCCAATACAGGCCGGACGGTTCTATAGGCTGGTCCGTGGGCAACCCTCCGGTTATCGATGTAGAGCAAACCTCGCGTGGTCTCGACGAAAATACGATCGCCGAACTTTCGGACGGCCGTCTTGTCATCGTCTGTCGGGGCGACAACAGCATGTTTCCCGAAAAACCCGGATACAAATGGGTCTGCTATTCCGAGGACGGCGCGTGTACATGGTCCGACCCCGTACCGCTCGGCTGCGACAAAGGACCGGCCTTCGAGTCGAGCGCCACCGGTTCGGCGCTGTTTCGCTCGATCCTCGACGGCAAACTATACTGGATGGGCAACCTGTGTACGGGCGGCCAGCGTCCGAGGGGCAACTATCCCCGCGTGCCGCTTGTGGTGGCCGAAGTGCAAGAAGAGCCGTTCGCCCTCAAAAGGAACACCATTACGGTCATCGGAGACCGTGCCCCCGGAGAACCGCCGGAAGTGCAGATGTCCAATTTCCGCTTCTATCAGGACCGTGAAAACGGCGATCTGGTCGTGTTTGTAACTCGGTATGCGGAACGCAGCGCCAAAGACTGGATGCTTGCCGACTACTATCGAATCCGCGTGGCGATGGGATAAGGTACTTCATTTTGAAGACTCAAAAAAATGACCGATAAGGCCGATTGAAGCCTCCCACGCCGCCATTGCGCGGCAATGACTGCAAGGTATGCACCCGCTGTATTGTTCATCTCGGTAGTTAAAATCCGGAGTCGAAATGAGTAATTCCGTATTTTTGAAACGAGTGGTGCTGCGCAACTACAAAAGTATTGCGACCTGTTCGGTATCACCAGGTGGCTTAACTGTTCTCGTTGGCGCAACGGGGCGGGCAAAAGCAATTTTCTCGATGCGTTGCGTCTTATTACCGACGCGATGAACACATATTTAGAACACGCCATCCGTGAGCGCGGCGGTATCTCTGAGGTGCGCCGACGCTCGTTCGGCCATCCGACACATTTTGGCATTCGTTTGGAATGGACGCCGCACGACAGGCGTCCGATTCGTTTGATAAGTGTTATCGAGAAATCAGCCGGATACTGGTAACTCTGCACCCGGCTAAAATCCAATAAACAGGAGACCTTGTTTATGATCTTCGGAACAGGAAGTTACA
>VGJU01000063.1 GCA_016867335.1 Candidatus Zixiibacteriota bacterium
GCGTTCTTCCTGGTTGGTTTTTTGCTCATCAGAGCCTCCTTGTGGACAGTTTTCTGCTAATATACCTCAAGGAGACTGACCTACAATTGCTGTCACTTGACTGACCTACAATTGCTGTCATCTGGCTCCTGACCGGTCAAAAACGACTGCCAGTGTTTGACCTTCTCGCCCCGCTCACCCTTCTGCAAGATCGTCATAGCCTGTACCCGTCGCTATCTCCAACCGCCTCTGACCTCGCCCCCTCGACCGGTCTCATGTCTTCTCTTTCCTCAATCCAAAATCCTCACCTTTCGCCCAGAAACGAATACACGCGTGTCGAGGGCGGCACATCCGGGGGATGTATTTCCGAGACATAAGCCTGTTGACTGTTCCGCGAAACCGTAATGACGATTCGAATGGCGTCTTCGTCTTGAGTCGCGGCCCACCGGATCCCCGGATCAAAAAGCCCCAGATCCCCCCGGCCTCGAAGATAGCGCCAGCATCGTTTCAGTCGTTCCCCGAAGGATGGATAGCAAGGCCGGATACAAAATTCGAACCGTATTTCGTCGATTCCCAGCCGGTCTAAGTATTCCAGTCCTTCCGCCAACGGAACCGAATGGGTAACGGTTTTCCATGCGGTGCGTTGCAACAGATGAAAATCGACATCTGCACGCATCACTTCGCGCAACAACGCATCGACAAAATCTCGAAAATCGACCCCGGTCGGATGCATAAGCGGCCTGTCAGGAGACGGTGCATATCTCAAAAAGATTGTCCATGTTTTACGGCGACTGAACCTGATTGGCCAGCAAACCCAGTATTTTCGAAAGGCCTTCGGGTATGGGCGCTTCGCTGGCGGTCAGCGTGATGTCGAGCACACCGCTTCGGTTCATCGACGACTCTTGCGAAGATTTGCTGGAAACCGACCCTTTTACAGAGAACCCGATCCACTTGCTTAAAAACCCCCCAGGCGACAAATCTGCTCCGCCGCCTTTCTCCATCTCTTTTCGGTCGGTGACCGTCTGGGTAATCTCATATTTGAAATGCGTGGTAAGCGAGTCGATACGAAGATGCGGGACCGGGACCATGGAAAGCAGAGGCGCTTCTATGGTTCGTTCGGAAACGGTGCCGCCTTCGTCCACCTTGATTTTGAAGGTGGTCGTGAGCGGCTTGCCGTCCGTCACAAGCCCTTGGATATACGCCAGAGTAGCTTGCGCCGCCGCCATCTGGGCCTTGACCGTAGCCAGTAGGGGCGCGGCGATGATAAATTCCAATGGCAAAGCCTGAAACTCGGCCCCAGGATGAATCTGAACATCCTCCGCCATGAGAGACTCCTTTGTGAGGGACGGTTTACGTTTCTTCGACACGGATGGTTTGCGTCAACGAGGTCAACAGTTTCTCCAGACCCGTCGGTGTCCCAATACGGCCCACTTTTACTTTGACGTGCATGGCGCGTTCTTGACGGCTCTCCACGGAGGTAATGGTTCCCCGGATGCTCAGCGGGTCTTGCACAAGAAACCACGGCCGATGATACTGATCGTACTGTGATTCGTTGTTTACACTTTCTTGTTCGGAATGATGTATCTGCTGATGACGGCCAATCTCCTCCACGACGATGGAAAATTCGAATTCCGCCGACTCCACGCCAAGCGGGGCAACCGGAACCAGCGACAACGCGGGAACGGAAACCTTCTGCATCCTGTCCGTCCCCTCGATCTTATAGAAAAAGTCCATCATGTACGGCGTCTTGTCGATGGCTTCGGCTGCAGCCCGATCGCTGGGATCGACCGGCTGATGCCGATAGCCGAGTTGGCCGATCAGACTCAAAAACGACCGTGCGGCATGGACTTGGGCCTTGAACAACGCGTCCAGCGGGGCCAACAACCATTGCGAAAGCGAATGATTCGCATCCGCCGCCCGTATGGTAAACATATCCGCGTTTCTATCTCGTTCGGCCATGACAACCCTCGTTCGATGAAATAGGAGGCTCTTTGACGATCCGGATAGCTACACTTGAGAGAATACACGAGAATCGATTGTAATTTTTATAGATATATTTGTATTACGGTCCATCTCAAGGCTTTTACCCGGTCTTCGAGCCGTCCGAAAATTGGTTTCATACATCCCCACAGACAAAAGAGGCTTGCCGTGCCGGGGTTCTCCACGCTATGTTGCCCAAACCCAGTTCTCCTATACCTTACGACCCTCTTCACCTTTCAAACTTCAAACTTGTTATCAAGAGAGGATACCATGCGATCCATCTTCACAGGTATCGAATATGCCGGAAAAACCACGCTGATCGACCTGCTCGAAGCCTATTACCGGAAACGACGACGTCCTACCCACAATGACGACCATTTTACCATTCCGGACGCCAGTTTGAGTCCCGAATCGCGAAAAAAAATGCTCGATTTCCCCGACGACATAAAAGAGCGGATGCAGCGGATGCAGATTTACTATCATGTGGACATCATCAAAAACTATCCACATCCGCTGATCGGGGGCTGGTTTTTAGAGGAAGCGGTATACTGCGCTTTGTACGGCAACGAGGCTGACAGTCCGTATTATCCGGGCTATCACTACCATTTTCAGCGTTTGTACGAAGCCAGTGTCATCGAGGCAAAATTGCCGGATGTGGTTTTGTTTCACCTGACAGCCAGCGACGAAGTCATCCGGGAGCGGATGCGCACGAACCCACATCCGTTTCAGATCATCCGGGAAAAGGATATTGCGGAACTCAAAAAGCGTTTCGAAGAAGAAGTGGAGCGGTCGCTGTTTACCCAAAAAGGGTGTACGGTAAAACTGGATACGACAGACAAGACGCCGGAGCAATCGCTGGACGAGTTGCTGCTCAAAACCGAATCGCTTGTTACGGATGGTGAAGTGGCCATGCGTGCCATGCCCGTACCGAACGACGAGTATGAAGTCCGGTACGAGAACGGGGTGCGGAAGACGATTCCGGCAAGCGGATGATAGGATATGTTAACGGAGGGTCGGGCAGACTATGTACAACGGGGCGTCTACGCCCCGGCGCGCCGATCGCCGGATTTTCTAGCCGCGAGTTCGAAGATCCCTCTCTTACGCGCCTGAGGCTTCCGGCTGTGCTACCCGCACGGGTTCGTAGTCCAGATAGGGCGACAGCCACCGTTCCACTGCCGCGACGGTCATCCCTTTTCGCGCCGCATACGCCTTTACCTGATCTTTGCCGATTTTTCCCACGGCAAAATATCGGGCGTCCGGATGTCCGAAATACAGACCGCTTACCGATGAAGCGGGTGTCATGGCAAAACTTTCGGTAAGCGAGATGCCCGCACGTGTTTGTGCCTGAAGCAGATCGAAAAGCGTACTTTTTTCCGTATGATCCGGGCAGGCCGGATACCCCGGCGCGGGCCGGATACCCCGGTATTTCTCTCGGATCAACTCTTCGCCACTCAGATTCTCGCCGCGTCCGTAGCCCCAGGCGTGTCGCGCGCGCAGATGCGTCTGTTCGGCAAACGCCTCGGCCATCCGATCTGCCAGCGCTTTGGCCAAGATGGCGTGGTAGTCGTCGTGGCCCGCCTCATAGTGAGCGGTCATTTCGTCCAACCCGATACCGACGGTGACGGCAAATGCGCCAATATAGTCGGCGCGCCCGCTGTTTGCCGGGGCCACAAAATCCGCCAGACAGAAACAGGGCGCTTCCGCCGAACGCGGACGTTGTTGCCGCAACATGTGAAAGACCGCCAGGCGCTCCGAGCGCGCCGTGTCTGCATAGAGCAAAATATCTTCATCCTGCGAGACCGCCGGAAAAAATCCCCATACCGCGCGTGCCCTGAGCTGTTTTTCGTCGACGATACGGGCAAGGAGTTTCTGCGCATCGTTAAAAAGGTCGCGGGCGTGCGGCCCTATGTCGGGATCGTCGAGAAGAGCGGGAAAACGCCCACGAAGTTCCCATGTGTGAAAAAACGGTGTCCAGTCGATAAAGGGAACGATGTCGGCAAGCTGAAAATCTTCATCTACCCGAACCCCGCAGAATTCGGGAGTATCGATCTGCGAGGCGGTCCAGTCGATGCGGTAGCGCCGCCGGCGTGCCTCTTCGAACGACAGCAGTTCGGTCTGCGAAGCGCGTTCCCGGTATTCCGACCGTATGCGTTTGTACTCTTCTCGGATCGCGGTCGAGAAGCCGGAACGAAGCCCTTCGCTCAACAGACTGCCCGCCACTTCGACGGCACGGGAAGCGTCCGCCACATGGACGGTCTCCCCGTGATAGGACGGCGCGATTTTGATCGCCGTATGTTTGCGGCTGGTCGTGGCGCCGCCGATAAGCAGCGGAACTTGAAACCCTTCGCGTTCCATCTCGCCTGCCACATGGACCATCTCGTCGAGAGACGGGGTGATGAGACCGCTCAACCCCACGATATGTGCGTTTTCCTCACGCGCCGTCTGCAGAATCTTCTCCGCCGGAACCATGACACCCAGATCGACGATCCGGTAGTTGTTACACCCCAATACCACGCCTACGATGTTTTTGCCGATGTCGTGTACATCGCCTTTTACGGTCGCCAGTAACACGGTTCCCTGATACTGACGTTTACCGCCCGCTTCCTGTTCCTGTTCCAAAAACGGAACAAGATAGGCGACGGCTTTTTTCATCACACGAGCGCTTTTGACGACCTGTGGCAAAAACATCTTGCCCGCGCCAAACAGGTCGCCCACGACGCTCATGCCCTTCATAAGCGGACCTTCGATAATCTCCAGCGGACGTGGATACAGACGCCGTGCTTCCTCGACATCGGTCTCCACATAATCGGCAATACCCTTGACAAGCGCGTGCGCCAGTCGCTCCTCGACGCTGGCGTGTCGCCAGGATTCGTCTTCCTTACGGCGGTCGCGTCCCTCCTGCTTGCGTGTCTCGGCAAATTCGAGCAACCGCTCGGTCGCGTCTGGACGGCGATTGAGCAACACGTCTTCCACGCGTTGGAGCGTTTCCGCGTCGATCTCTTCATAGATCGCCAACTGCCCGGCATTGACGATACCCATGTCCAGACCGGCCCGGATGGCGTGATACAGAAAAGCGGCGTGCATGGCCTCTCGGATATAGTCATTGCCGCGAAACGAAAACGAAATGTTGCTCACCCCGCCGCTTACCTTTGCTAACGGAAACAGCGCTTTCAGCCGACGCGTCGCTTCGATGAAATTTACCGCGTACTCGTTGTGCTCTTCCAGACCCGTCGCAACGGTCAGGATGTTCGGATCAAAGATAATATCGGTCGGATCGACAACGACCTCTTGGGTAAGAATCCGGTACGACCGCGTTAGAATCTCGATCTTGCGTTCGACCGACGTAGCCTGTCCCTGCTCGTCGAAAGCCATCACCACCATGGCCGCGCCATAGCGTTTGATCAACTCGGCTTGTCGCTTGAAAATTTCCTCGCCTTCCTTGAGGCTGATCGAGTTGACGATGGATTTGCCTTGAACGCATTTGAGACCGGCTTCGATTACCGACCAACGCGAGCTGTCGATCATGACGGGCACACGCGCCACGTCCGGCTCCGAGGCGGCGTAGTTGAGAAACGTGGTCATGGCCCGCTCGCTGTCGAGCAGCCCTTCGTCCATGTTTACATCGATAATATTGGCCCCACCCTCGACCTGTTGACGGGCTACGGCGACGGCCTCTTCGAAATTCCCGTCGAGAATGAGTTTGGCAAACCGTCGGGAGCCGGTGATGTTGGTTCGTTCGCCGATCAGGGTAAAATTGCCGTCGGGGCGTACGACAAAAGGTTCGAGACCGCTGTACCGGGACAGCGGTGTTTCTTCGGGGAGGATGCGGGGGCATCCACGCGTCCGGACCGCTTCCGCGATGGCCTGCACATGGTCGGGTGTGGATCCGCAACATCCGCCGACCATATTAAACCAGCCCAGACCGGCAAAATCTCCGAGCAATTCCGCCATGTGCGTGGGGGTGTCGTCGTAACCGCCCATCTCGTTGGGCATACCGGCGTTGGGGTAGCAGGTGACGTAGATCGGGGCGATACGGCTAAGTTCTTCGATATAGGGCCGCATTTCGACCGCGCCGAGCGAACAGTTGATCCCCACGCTAAACAACCCGGCGTGACGGATCGAAGTCCAACACGCCTCGACGTTCTGGCCCGAAAGGGTACGACCGCTGGCGTCCACGATGGAAAACGAAGCCATGACCGGAACACGCCGATACCCCTGTTCAAACAGCGTGTCGATGGCAAAAAGACCCGCTTTGAGGTTTAGGGTGTCGATGTGGGTTTCGACTAAAAGCATATCTACACCGCCGTCCAGCAGTCCTTTTGCCTGCTCTGCATACGCTTCGGCAAGCTGGCTGAATGTCACCGACCGGTACGCAGGGTTGTTGACATCGGGTGATAGCGAGGCGCTTCGGGTGGTCGGACCGATCGAGCCGGCGACAAAACGCGGACGCGACGGGTCGGCGGCCATAACAGCGTCAGCGGCGCGACGAGCGGCTTGGCCGGCGGCCACATTGATTGCGTAGGCCTGCGTCTCCAGTCCGTAGTCCGCCTGCGAAATCGACGTAGCGGTAAAGGAGTTGGTCTCTATGATGTCTGCCCCAGCCTCGAGATATCGGCGATGGATTTCTTCGACGATCTGCGGCTGTGTGATCGACAGCAGATCGTTGTTGCCCTTGAGCGAGCGGGGATGGTCGGCAAACGCTCGGCCACGGAAATCTTCTTCTCCAAGACGATACCCTTGGATCAGAGACCCCATGGCGCCGTCGATGATCAGAATACGTTGGGTCAGCAAACGTTTGAGTTGTTCAAAAATGGACATGGCTTATCAGGGATGTAGGGGCGGCCACCGACCGAGCCGGTATATGTGACGACGATTACGGATACATGCGGCCGGTCGCCGATCCGTTGCATGTAAACAAGGACATATCGGGATGATACCTGAAAAGCCGTCTATGAATCAATGACGGGGTTGTTGACCGGGCTGACGCGCGCGTTGATCCATCATTTTGGCCATGCGGACAAAATTCTCGTATAGGGGACGAAGACACGACGGTAGCGTTTCTTCGAATTCCGGCGCGCACATCCATGAAAGCCAGGTATAGAGGTCTCCACGCAACGGCGCTCCATCCACGGTTCCGATACAGGCGTGAATCGTTTCGCGCCGACGGTCTTTCGCATACACAACGCGGTGCAGGAGATTGGCATTGTAATAGACACCCTGTCCCGCCTCCAAACGCACCACTATTTCGTTGGGCATTGGATCGAAAGATCGGTGTTGTACAATGTCACGCTCTTGCTCGGTAGAGGCTCGGATATGGCTTCCGGGGACGATACGAAGACAGACATCGTCGTAGAGCGCGGTATTCCACTGCACCCCATGCCGAATTTCCAACAATCTGGCGTACTCCTCTTCCGGCGGCAGCGTAGTCGGCACTAAATCGCGATGCCAACCGATTTCGAAATCGCGATGTACAGGGTTGACAAGCATGTTAACCAGTTCGAGTTGAAGCGGCGTATCTTGACCGGAGGAGACGCCCAACAGGGCGGCAACGGTTTCGAGTACAACAGCGGAGGCCATGTATTCCGAGAAGACAGGTTCTCCGGCTTCTGGACGTAAAAGGTCGCTCCTACCCCATATATCCTCGTCGCCGATAGCGCGTTTGTGTGGCCAATCGCCACGGCGCGTCCGTTCGGTAATTCGTTGTCCAGCAGCACGCAACGGCATCAGCATACCCTCCGGAACCGCGCGCTCGATGAGGACGTATCCTTCGTCGTGGTAATGCAAGAGGTCATTATAGCTCAACATAGGAAAGAGTCTATCCGAAAACCTGTTCTGGGGCCGAACGGCTGCAAAGCACAAATTCCTCATTGGGTTTTCATGCGTTTTTTGACCCACGTATCACTTTCCATACACCCTCTAAGTCCGAAAATGTAAGGCCATAGATTCTTTCCGTCAACAGCATCTCTTGGAGCGTTTGTAAGATAATACCGGTTGCCATTTGTAAACTCTTTGCTATTTAGGCACTGGATACTATTTTTTATTAAAGGCTTTAGGGAGTTGAGTTGAATACTCTCGAAGAACATCTCCCCTTTCATAAATCTATCAGGATGCACGGCGTTCCAAACCATAAGGAGGCGGTTATGGAAGACGTAGCGGAAAAGGTACGGAAAGAGGAATCCGGGTTTTCGAGACGCGGATTTATCAAAGGTCTGCTGGCTGGTGCGGGGCTGGTCACGGTGGGCGTGCACAAGGCGTTGGGCCAGATGGCGGGGGGCGCTGCCAAGGCCCAGCCGGTGCGCGGCTGGGGTGTGCCGGAGGGGCTGGTCAAACTCAACGGCAACGAAAACCCGATTGGTCCTTCCCCGCGCGTAGTCGAAGCGATTCTCCAGCATGCTTACGGAGTCAATCGTTATGCGCAGACACAGGACATCTACGCCAAGATCGCCAAACTGCATGGGTTGCCGGTCGTTACGCCGACGTCTCCGTTTGGTGCACCGGCGGGCGCATGGGTGACGCTTGGCGCGGGTTCGTCCGAAGTCTTGTATGCGATCGCCTCGGCGTACCTGAGACAAGGCGGCGAAACCATCGAGGCCACACCCGGATACGGCAACATCTCCACCCTTGGTCAAGGATGGGGTTGTACACCCAAATGGATTCCGGTCACCAAAGACTGGCAACATGATTTGTCGGCGATGAAAAAAGCGATCACCCGCAATACCCGGATGATCATCATCACGCAACCGGGCAACCCGACCGGTATTCTGGTTCCGGTGGCCGAGTTGAAAAAATTTGTAGAAGAAGTAAGCCCTTCCATCATGATCTTTCTCGACGAGGCGTATATCGACTTTGCCCGGAAAGCCGAGGATCGGGTGGGGGGGGCCTATCTCATCAAAGACCATCCCAACGTGATCGTGGCGCGTACATTTTCGAAGATTTACGGCATGGCTGGCATGGCGATCGGATATGGTCTTGCGCAACCCAAAGTCATCGACGAACTCAACAGAAACAAGGGCGGGCGTCCGAGCATGTTGGCCGTTCATGCCGCCGAAGCCGCATTGGACGACATCGAATATCAGGAACGCGCCCGCGAAGTACACAACGCCGGCAAAGAGTATCTTGCCCAACGATTCAAAGAGATGGGCATCGAATACGTGCCGAGCGAGTCGAGCTTTATGCTGGTCAATGTAAAGAAAAATTCCGACGAGGTGTGCAAGCGGCTCGAAGCCGAATACAAGGTGATCGTCGGCAATGCGTTCCAACGTTGGCAGATGCAGGGGTGGTTGCGGCTCAGCATAGGGCTTCCGGAAGAAAACGAAGCCTTTATCTCAGCGCTCAAGCAGGTGCTGACCACGATATAGCCAAAGCATAAAATCCTATAACAAGACAAAAGCGGAGGATGGTCTTGATCGCCACCCTCCGCTTTTGTTTTCAAGGGCTACCTGTTCAGTTTGCCCGGTTTTCTGCCCTGACGGCTGCCTGAGCGCGTAATTCCTCTTCTTTCAGATGAATCTTCTGTTCCAATTCCTGAATTTTTTGCAGGATGCCTTTTACGTCCCCATCCGCCAGAACGTCCGTAACGCCTTCCTCGACCGCCAGTTGATGGACCCGTCCGCCGAGTTCGGTAAACTGACCCCGAATCTCGCCCTTCAGGGTCTGGACTTCAAGGGCGGTACGTCCTTTTCGGGTTAAATCTTCGGCCTTGTCCAGCGCGTCGGTCAGTCCTTTCCGTACCTTGCCTACCGGACCGTCGAGTTCCTGTTTGAGAGTTTGCCACAGACTCATCGTGTTGCTCCTTTTTTATGAGGGGGTTTGCGTCGGACATTTCCGTCCGTGCATCTACGACGATAAGACTCGGCAAATGTGCCAAATGTTTCACGTGGCGATGTATTCGATAGCGCCTATACGGAAATCGGCTGTCGTTATTGCCGATGCGGTTTCGGATAAACCGATAGAGGGTGTTTATTGCGTAAGGGCGAAAACGACGATATTGGCGCCCATGCGAAAAGCGGTTTCTCGTTTCTGGGGCGGATCGTTGTGGGTTTCCGGGGCGGCCCATCCATCGCTGATGTTGGATTCATAGGTATAGTATAGCACCAGCCGTCCGTCGTGAAACAGACCGAATCCCTGCGGAGGTTTGTTGTCGTGTTCGTGGTGTTTGGGCAATCCGCCCGGAAAGTCGTAAAGGATATGATAGATGGGATGCGAAAAGGGAAGTTCGACCAGATTCTTATCGGGAAACACTCGTTTGAGTTCACGGCGAAACGACTTGTCCATGCCGTAGTCGTCATCTACATACAAAAAGCCGCCGTGTGTCAGATATGTTCGGAGTCGTTCGATTTCGCGTTCGTTCCATCTGACTTCGCCATGTCCGGTCATAAAAAGGATAGGAGAAGAGAACAGGGCTTCGTCACCGAGAGTAAGAATGCGCTGTTCGGGGTTGACGTCTATGCCGGCGCGGCGCTGGAGTTCGCGTGCCAGATTGGGGATGGATTCGGGATCGTTGTACCAGTCTCCCCCGCCATCGTATTTGAGACGGGCGATGGTAAGTTTGCCGTTTGCCGAATCGGCGTTTAGGGGACGGTCGGCAAGGGCGGTCAGCAGAACGAGGAGTGCGAGGAGGCATCCTGCCCGACGGGGAGGATGGCATTGGGAAGCCATAAAACCGGTTTGGGGGTTATCGCCCCGGCCGACGGGCCGGTCTGGCTGTATGGGCGGGACGTGTATCTTCGGCGCGCGAGCCACCACCGAGGGCCGCCATGAGATATACGAGACCGGCTGCTACCCCCGCAAAAACGGCGGTTCCTGCCAGACTGAACAATAGGGTCTCCAGCATACTTTTCTCTTCTCCCGTTTGTCAAAATCGTGTTGTCATCCGCCGATGAGCGCTTGGGGTTCGATGTTCCGGAAACCCCATTCCAGAAGCCGGTGCATATCTGCAAACCGGGAGGAGGAGGACGTGCCGCCGAGCACCACGGCGATGACGTCGTCTCCGGCGTGATTGCGGGCGCGCGTTACCAGGCAGTATCCAGCGCTCCGGATAAATCCGGTTTTGCCACCGATGATATCCCACAGGTCGTCGGGTTGTTCGCCGCGTAGCAACCGATTGGTGGTACGGATGGTATGTACTCTTCGGTTGGTTTTGAAAGCATATTCTTTTATGGCAAGAATCTCGGAAAGGGTTTCGTTTTGGAGCGCCGTCCACAACAATGCGGCGCAGTCTATCGCCGTCGATACGTTTTCGCTATATAGACCGGTAGGGTCTACAAAATTAGAATTGAGAAGTCCCAGCGAGGCGGCCGTTTGGTTCATCCGATCTACAAATTCTTTGTTGGACAGACCGGAAGCGCGGGCCAAGGCGCGCGCCGCCGCATTGTCCGAGGCGATCAGCGACGCGTGAAGCAAGTCTCGGACGGTTAGTTCTTCTCGCGCCTTGAGATAGGTATGGTTGGCCCGATACACATCCTGACGAACGATAGTGATTCGCTGGCCCAGATCGGGGTTCATGTTCATCAGGGTGACCGCGCTCATAAGCTTGGTGATGCTGGCGATAGGAACTTGAGCGGTGGGGTTTTTCTGATACATGACTTCACCGCTTTGCATATTGAGTACAAGGGCTGACCGGGCACGAATCCGGACCCCATCCTCCTCCGTCATGACGGGGGTCGGTTTGGCGGTTGGGGATTTTAGCGGCGGTGGTGCTGCATCCAGGGTAGAAACTACCAAGCCGCCGCTCAGGGCGACCGTAAGTACGAAGGTTTTGAGATTGACGACTCGACGACGCGTCATCGTGTAGTCCTTTTTCCGAATAGAGGGTGTTTCGTCTGTTTCGGCGAACTGTCGGTCCAGAGACGATCGGAAAATTTTCGTGCGCCGCGCGAAAACCGAGGTGCAGGAAAAATGTTCGGAGTAATAGATAAAGGTAGGGATACCTCTGCAAAAGTCAATGGGTTTCTACAGAAATGGCCTCCAAGTTCTACCACACATTCAGGTATGTGACGGGTTCGGCCGCCAGAAACTCCTTATCGTTTCCTATAGAGAGAGGTTGTTTTAAAGGATTGTTTTTCAAGGAATTATATGCCAAGTGCAGCGTTACCATTACCTCTGGAGCCGGTATGGGTCTGGCAGAGGAGGGAAGGGGAATAATTTTTACCTGACACCGTATCGTTCGGGTGGTCGTAATCCCCGAAAGGTCGATCGGGGAGGTCGTCACCTTCACGATCTGGTCCAGATCGCCTGCCGGACCGCGCAGTTCTACCGGATTGGGGCTGATGACCACATCGACGAGTTGAACGCCCTCAGGCAGTTCGCCGGTAAATTCCTCGTCTACCTTGAAACGCCGGGTCACGATGCGGTCAAATTGCATGGTGAGCGCGGCCGGTTCTATCGAAGTGGCCTCCAAGCCGAAAGGAAGATCAAGGTTTTCAGCGGAAAGCTGAATCACATGCGTGCCGGGCGTAACGTCCGTCAGGTCCACGCGCATACGCACCCGGCCCGGTGCGAGGGTGGCGATGCTTCCGCGCGGACCACGCACACGCACATGGATGTCCGAGACCGGCTCACTCGTAATGTCGAGACCCTGTGGGATGTTGCGATATTCGAGTTTGGCGCTGGCAAAGGTTTCCGACCATTCTTGGCCGACCAGCATAAACCAAAGCAGAAAAGAAAAACCGAGCGCTAAAAACTTGGCGGCCAGATTTTGCCGGATAAATTCCTGATAGTTGAACCGGCTTTTGATCGACTCGATAATCATCGACCGAAGCGCGGGTCTGACACCCGACGGGGGCATGAGTGCTTCTTCGAGAAGATGAAGCAGTTGGTGTTCGCCGCTTATCGGTTCTATATATCCCTGTTGAACGAGCGATACCGCACCCCGTTCTTCGGAGACGACTACACAGACGGCGTCTGCGGCTTCGACAATGCCAAGCGCTGCGCGATGACGGGTTCCGTATTTCGCCGGCAATCCTTCCCGTATGGACAGCGGCAGATAGCAACCCGCTCGTGTGATACGTCCGTTTTCGATGATAACCGCGCCGTCATGGATGGGAGAGGATTTCTGAAAGATAGTGACCAGTAGCGCTTGGGTGACAAGGCTGTCCAGCACTACCCCGTCTCGAACCGTCTCGGCGACCGGGGCGTTGCGTGGAAACACGAGCAACGCCCCGGTGCGATGGCTGGCAAGATAAAAACAGGCGTCGGTAATTTCGGTCAGCACCGTTCGTTGCAATCCGACCCCGCGCTGACGGATAAAAAGAGCGCTTACCCGTTCTAAAAGCTGACGGATCTCAGGTTGGAAGATCACGATCGCAAGCACGAGAATAACACCGAGCAGGTACTGTAAAAGCCAGCTTGTCAAAAAAAGACCGCTCCAACTGGCTATGAAATACAGCATCCCCAGACCCGCCAGACCCGCCAAAATCTGAAGCGCTCTCGTTCCTTTCAGCCAGATATACAGGCTGTACACCATGGCAGCGACGATAAAAATGTCAAAATAATTCTGCCAGTGGAGCGAGACCAAGGGGATCGGATTTATCATGCGACCGGTCTCCGGGGCGGACTTGGGATGTACTTCACGTGCTATCTACCCATCTGCCGAGCCAGCGCTTCGAGCCGCTCCACCCGGTCGTCCATGCTTGGGTGGGTGCTGAACAGGGTCGCCAGACCACCTCCTCTAAGCGGGTTCACGATAAACAGATGTGCCGTAGCGGGGCTAGCGTTCATGGGCAGGCGCTCTACACCCCGTTCCAGACGCCGCAACGCGCTGGCGAGCGACAGCGGTTTGCCGCAGATTCCCGAACCGGTGCGGTCCGCAGCATATTCACGCGACCGCGAGATCGCCATCTGGATGATCATGGCGGCAAGCGGTGCGATGATGGCCATGGCCAGCAACCCGATCACCCCTCCGCCTTGATGCTCTTCGTCATTCGACCGGTTAAACCCTCCGAACATGGCGGCCCATTGGGCCATGTTGGCGATCATCGTGATCGCACCCGCTATCGTGGCCGCGATCGAGCTGATCAGAATGTCCCGGTTGCGTACATGCGCCAGTTCGTGCGCCATGACGCCTTCCAACTCTTCCTCGTTCAGAATTCGGAGTATACCTTCCGTCGCCGCTACAGCCGCATGTTTCGGATTCCGACCGGTAGCAAAAGCATTGGGCGTATCGTTCGGAATAATGTAGACTTTTGGCATGGGCAGGTTGGCCTGACGTGCCAGACGCTCTACCATACCATAGAGTCCGGTCCGATCCTCCGGGCCTATTTCCTCGGCGCGATACATACGCAACACGATCTTGTCCGAAAACCAGTAGCTGATAAAATTCATGACGATCGCTATCCCGAAGGCGATCACGGCACCGCCGGTCCCGCCTATCATCTGACCGATTACGATCAGAAGACCTGTCAAACCTGCCATGAGAACCGTCGTCTTCAGATAATTCATCTCTACCTGCTCCTTTCTATGAGCTTTCCCTTGTTTCAAACCTCTTCATCCCTCAAACATGGTTCTTCTTCTACTTATACCCGTAAAACCGGTCAAAGGTTGCATACAATCGGCATAGGATAAGACCTTTCTTTGAAAAAAAACAAATCACAAAAATCGAACGGACGGGAAGAAAAATTTGCCGGCGTTTATCCCGGAGGAATGGCACGGGGACGTGCGGTCTGGGACAAGGGTTTCTCCGGGGCTTCGTTTAGCGGATTCGGATCTCTTGTCAGAGGCGGCAAAACAAAAGAGGGGCTTATGGCAGTTCCACCCGAAACGACAAACTCGATGGCGTCGTCAAGCGGAATATCCAGGTATCGCACGTCGGCGCGCGGCACGATGATGACTCTTCCGGCGGCAGGATTGGGGGTGTTTGGAATAAAAAGACTTACCATATCCGTTTCGCCGTGCGTGTCAGGAATTTCGCCGGCGACAAACGCAATCATCCAAGCGTCACGCCGAGGGTATTCCACCAGCACCGTTTTCCATGTGCCGGCTTCGGCGGGCATGGCAAACGTGCCAAGCAGTTTTTTAACCGGATTGTAAACGATTTTTACGACCGGAAGACGCATCAACATAGACTCCGACCAAGCGATCATGGGTTTGCCCAGCACGCTGGAAGCCACAAATCCGACGATATAGATCAGCGCCAGTGTCAGCAGAATCCCCAAACCGGGAATGTCTACTTCCAGTAGACTGTGGATGACTGGTGCGGCAAAAGAGTCCATCCATACAAGTACCCAGCGTAACACGATAAACGTTGCCGCTACCGGCACAAGCGTAATCAACCCGGTTACAAGGGTGCGTTTTAGATTGTGTTGCAGTTTATGCCACGGGCCGGATTCGGAACCCGTCGTATGCGTGCGTTCCATCGTATGCCTTCTTATACCTTGAACAGTTCGCCCATTTTCTTTCCGAGTACCTTACCTGTTACTAACAAACTACATGCCAACAGCACCATGCCGAGCATCCCCATGGCGCTGGCCATGTAGGGGCCGTCGGCAATACGGCCCATCAGGGCATAAATGGCCTTTGTGATGGGATAGTCGTCTTCTTTGGTCGCCAAAATAAGGCTATCGCTTACCTCCAGCATGGCAAAAGAAAAAGCCAGTATGGCACCTGCTACGAGATTGGCGATCACCAACGGCATGGTAATCCTCCAGAGCGTCGTAAACGGGCTGGCCCCCATATTCATCGACGCCTCTTCCATGGCGACGCTCATCTGCTGAAACCCCGCATAGGCGGACCGCACCATGTAGGGGAGTCGGCGCACCGCATAGGAGATCACCAGCAGGGGAACCGGCCAGATACGCACATCGAGAAAGGTTCCCGAAAACCCCGCCACATATCCAAACGCCAGCACCAGCCCCGGAAGCGCAAGCGGCAACATGGTCACTGCGTCCAGTAGATCTTTGCCGGGAAAACGCCGTCGGGTCAGCAGATAGGCGATCAGTATGCCAAGCACGATGTCCACCAGCGTGCTCAGTCCGCTCAAGATCAGACTATTTTTGATCGCCCGGGCTGTAAGCTCATGATCGAAAATACTGCCATAGTAAGCCGTCGTATATTCGGAGGGAAGAACGGTCATAAACCAACGGTCCGACACTGAAGTCAGCAAAACGCTGAAATGGGGAATCAAGGCAATCCCCACGATCGAGAGCAGACCGGCATATATGACTGCCATTTCGACGCCTGTGGCCGGACGCGACGCCGAAACGACGTGTCCCCTACCCATCATCTCGTAGCGCCGACCGCCGATAAACTTTTTGGACAGATAAAAAAGCGCCAGGGTCACAATCATGACAAAAACGACCAGCGCATACCCCATCGGGTTTTCGTGCAGATCGCTCATCATATTAAAAATCTGCACCGCGACGACCTCGCGGAACTCAAAGATAAGTGGTGTGCCCAGATCGGTAAACGCCCAGATAAATACGATGATGGCCCCGGCAAAATAGCCGGGGAGCATAAGCGGGAACGTGACGGTTCTGAAAAGACGAAACCCGCTGGCTCCCATGTTTCGGGCCGACTCTTCAAGACTCGGATCCACGTTAGCAAGACCGGCAGCGATATTGAGATACATGATCGGGTACAGATGCAGCGCCTCCAGGATGACCACGCCCCAGAATCCGCCGCCGCCAAACCAGTCGATAGGCGTGTCGATGATCCCGATCTCCAACAGAAGCAAGTTGATCGATCCGAAACGCGCAAACATCTGTTTCATCCCGATCGCCCCGACAAACGGCGGCATCACCATAGGGATCAGCAAAAGACCGCTCAGTATGCCCTTGCCCCGAAAATCGTACCGAACCAGCGCATGCGCGATCGGCAGGCTGATCAGCGTGGTAACGATCGTGGCGGCGATACCCAGTTCGAGACTGTTGAGCAACGAACGCTGCTGGACCGGGTTTTGCAACAGCAGACCAAAAAAAGTAAGGGAGAAGGTTCCGTCGGTGTAAAAAGCATTGGCAAAGACATAAAACAGGGGATACAGCAGAAAAGCCCCGAAAAACAGCACAAGAAACCCAAGAAGCACTTTGAGACCGGGCGTCAGATCGGAAGAAAAATAGCGAAGCGGCATGGAGGTGTCTATTCGGGCGTCAACGCCACTACATGGGAGGGGTCGAACGTCAGCCATATTTCCTGACCCGGCTCCGCCTTGCGGCGGTCCGGATGGGGATGGACGACCTTGAGCGTGGTATCGCCCTTTAACCGTACACTATACTGTTCGTGTTCGCCGAGATACATGATCTGGATCACAGAAGCGGAAATAAGGTTGGTTTTTTCATCACCCGCGGAACCGGAGACGAGGTCTATCGATTCGGGGCGTATGCAGCATACGACGTCCGCCCCCGGAACAAACGGGCGGTCCGGTGGAACCGACGATATCAAGGGGCCGACCGCCGTTTCGATCACGGTCTCTTCCCCTGTATGCGCGACTTTTCCGGGAATAAAGTTAGTTTCGCCGATAAAGTGCGCCACAAACGGACTGGAAGGTCGCGTGTATACGGTACGCGGATCTCCGATCTGGCGCACTTCTCCCATCCCCATGACAGCAATGCGGTCGGCCAGCGAGAGCGCCTCTTTCTGGTCGTGCGTCACATAAATCATGGTCGTTCCGAGCTCGTCGTGGATACGCCGGATTTCGTCGCGCATCTCCAACCGCAGTTTGGCGTCGAGATTGGACAGCGGCTCGTCCAGCAATACCACGTCCGGGTTGATGACAAGCGCGCGCGCCAACGCCACCCGCTGTTGCTGTCCCCCCGAAAGCTGGTTGGGAGAGCGTCCGGCGTATTCGGTCATCCGTACCATCTCCAGCGCTTCCTGAATACGCCGGTTTTGCTCTTCTACGGGCGTTTTTCGCAGTTCGAGTCCGTACGCCACGTTTTCCCGGACGGTCATGTGCGGCCACAGCGCATAGTTTTGAAATACCATGCCCGTGTTTCTTTTGTGCGGCGGCGTCTGCGTTATATCCCGTTCGCCAAACAAAATGCGGCCCGACGTGGGCAGATAAAAACCGGCGATCATCCGCAACAGGGTCGTCTTGCCACACCCGGAAGGGCCAAGCATGAAAAACAATTCGCCCTTTCCGATCTCCAGCGAAACGTCACTTACCGCCTCTACCTCTCCAAACGTCTTGGATATCCGTTCCAATGTTACGCTGACCATGCGACCATCCGGTTATGAAAAATCGTTCGCTATGTGAAAAATTTTTTGAACAGAAACCCAAACCCACGCAAGGGGTTTATCTCTGTTTGCGTTTTATGCGCCAGAGATAGCCAATAAGCGCCAGACCGAGCGCGCCGCTGCCCAACAAAACGACCGCCTCAGTCGCCGGTGAGCCGGACGCGCCCGCACCGTACTTCTGTTCCAGCGTCGCTCCCCAGGCAAGCAAGGTCCGGTTACGAAACGCCTGATCTTTCCACTCACCCGTTCCGAGCGCAATCGCCTCTTCTTCCGTCACCGGCATGGCGGCGAGCCGCTTTAGTGTCTCAGTCGTATTGCCTTCTTCGATGGCCCTTTGCCATCGCGTCCGGAGCGCCCGGTGCGCGTCGATGATAAAAACACCGACCAAGTCGTTGACGACCCCCCACCGCGCCGACCCCTTTTCGGCGTCGTAGACAAACGTGGACGACCAGGCAAACGGGTTGAATCGGACCGCCG
>VGJU01000064.1 GCA_016867335.1 Candidatus Zixiibacteriota bacterium
CCGTTTCCCGGTATTCGCCCCATACGACGCCGTCGGTCTGCGCAGTACGGATCAGCATTTCCATGTCGTCCGGACCGGTGCGAACGGCATACGAAGACGACTCGACCAGCCGAACCCGTCCGGTTTGGGCAAGCCCGGCTCCGAGGTGTTGACGCAGGGGACCGGTAAACGGACCGGCCCCGCGGGTATCTGCATAAGTAAAACGACCGACCGTCACTGTTGCTTTTTCGGGCATCGCCACAACCAGTCGCCCCGCCAATTCGGCCATGCCGTCTTCGAAACCGTATTCGCCTGGCAGAAAGGTAAACCGGCTGTGTATCTGTCCCAATCGCCACAACCAGCGTACGGCCTGTCCGGCAGGTATCTGCGCCCGCACGGTCGACGTGTCGATCTCTGCGGTCACTTCGCTGTAAGAAGCACCGCCTGGGGTAAGACGCCGAATCGCAAGGGCGATGCCGCCATCCGGCCCGCTTATCCCCTGTGGTTCGACCATGCCATACCCCTGCGAAATGCGAAATCGTACGGGAAATCCGCCGGCAGGCGTGGCGTTCTTCTTGATTCCGAGGGTCAGACGCGCCAAAACGGGTTCGGAGACACGACCCTGCCGTACACTCTGTCGGTCGCCCTTTACATCCGTAAAAACCAGACCGTTCAACAAGCCCCCGATCCGTCCGTCTATAAATGCCATCCCCGGAGCGAACGGCGATGTGGAGCCGGTTTCTTCTTCGAGTAGCGCGTCTACGGAACCGGAATCAAGCACACGGTAAACGTTTTCTTCCATTTCCACCGATGCACGTTCCTCAGCCGCCTGTAAAAGCGCTACCAACGCCCGGTATACGGCCCCACCCGCGCGATGCCGATCGGATTGTCCGATCAAGGCATCCGCCCTGATCGCGGCAACACGAATCTTCTCTCCAAGCCGTCGAGCGGCATCCTGTCGGTTGAGACGCGCCAGCGCGTAGGAAGTTTTGTTTTTCTTGTCATAAAACCGTTCCCGAATTTCCGCGCCTTCAAGCGTAAACGAAACCGCACTCTCCACGACTTGACGGGTGTCGTAGACGATGCCCTGACGCGAAGTTTCGGTGGTGATGGTGGTCAGACGCGAAGAGACGGTAACCCGCACTTGGCGGATGATGTCGGCACGGGCGGCATCATCGGCTCGTTGCTGGTCCCTGATCGCTTCCTTCGTGCCGTGTGCGATGCCGACACCATACAGATATTGCCGAGAGGCGGGCGGCGGTTGCGTGGCCCACTTGGGCTGGGAAAAGACCGTGGAAAAATTCCACAGCGTCAAAAAAATCGCAAGGAGAATCCGAACTCCAAACCGGCGCATATTGCCGCTCCCGGCAAGACGTGGTTTCGATACGATCTGAAAAATAAAACGCACAAACAGGGTCGGCGTTCCAAAAAAGCGGCGCGATCAGGCTTCTGACAGCGCAACGCCGAGTTCACCCGCCAACCCCTCCCCACCTGCCCGCATAACACGATCGTGGTTCCACACAAAAAGCGGACGCGCAAGAGGCGCGATCATATTCATCCACCATTTGGTCGTGCGCACGTTCCAATCGTAACGAACCGTCGTGACTCCCTCTTGCTCCGACAGTGTCCACCGTCCCGTGCCTTCGAGTTCCCTTTCGCATGGCCGAGAATCAGACGATGTCGCTCGACGGCGGTGGTACGCATCCGGAAAGCAAGCGCGTAGCAGAGCGGCGTTTTCCATGCTACGTGGTGCAAGACGCCTACGCCGTCCGGATCGCCGGGTTCGAGTTCGTCAAAACGGGCGACATACGGCCACCACTGCGGCCATCTCCCGGTGTCGCGTAACACGCGCCTGACGGCTTCGACCGGGGCGTTAAAACGCCAAATCGTGACAAAGGCATAGTCGGACATGGTAGCCTTCTCCATCAAGAAAAATGTTGCGCCACAAGCCGGAGCAGGTTATATTATCGGGCTGAAAGTACGCCACGATAGCTCAGTTGGTAGAGCAATTCACTCGTAATGAATAGGTCGCCGGTTCGACTCCGGCTCGTGGCTTTTTCAGAATAACGAACGGTCAAGGCGAAGCCTGCGCAAGCGGCTTCGCCTTTTCGTTTGTCGCCGAGGAGGCAAGCGGATGTCCCGACAGGTGGATGTTTATGGGATGCCATGACAAAGCAATACGATCTCCCGTAGCAACTCGGCGACCGGTTTTTCGGTCTGAAAATCCTCCACTCGAATCGACACCTCCAGCGCCTGTTCGATCCGACTTCGCAGTTCCACCGCCATCAGCGAATCGATCCCTATGCTCTGCCACGAACGGTTCATATCGACGTCTTGTACATCGATTTCGGCTACCCGAGCCACGGTGCGGCGCAAAAATCGCTCGATCATGCTCTCCCGCCGATCTTCGGGGAAGGTTCGCAACACGGCAAGGGGCGGCATCTCGTCGGATATAGACGTTTTATCGCCGCAAGGGGAGATCAGCCGACGGTGTTCGGCATGCCTGAGCCGTGCCGAATCGTGCCTCAACACTGCTACACCGCACAGCGTCCGGCGCAGTAGCACATCCAGCATACCGAGTCCCTGTTCCGGTGAAATGCTGTCAAAACCTTGCTCGTAAAGACGATCTCGCACACCCGGTCTTGCCGCCATACCCACATCGTCCCACGGCCCCCAAGCGATGCTCAACGCCGGAAGACCGCGTTCGCAGCGGTAAAGCGCGAGCGCATCCTCAAACACATTCGCCGCCGCATAGGCCCCCTGCCCGGGCATGCCGATTGTACCCGCAGCCGAAGAAAACAAAACGAACATATCCAGATCCATCTCTTGCGTAAGCAGATGTAGATTCCACGTCCCGCGCGTTTTGGGGCGCATGACGCGGGTCATGCGTTCGGCGGAATGGCGTATCAAAATACCGTCGTCCACCACGCCAGCACAGTGAAACACACCCCGTAGCGGTGGCAGGTCGCGGCGCATATCCGAAAAAAGACGCCACATACCCGCCAAGTCGCCCGTATCGACGGGCGCATACCGGATATGCGCAGAAAGCGTATCCATCCATACCGAACGTTCCGCATCCATCTCTCGCATCCCGGTCAGCACGATATGGCCTGCGCCTCCGGCAACAAGATAGCGCGTCAAAAGTCGCCCCAGCCCCCCCGTGCCTCCGACGACAAGATAGGTGGCATCCGGAAGAAACAAGGGAACGCGATCCTCCAGACGGACCGGAACGGTGTCGTTGCCTACCGTCACCACGATTTTTCCCGTATGTCGTGCGCCCGCCATCGTCCGAAACGCCTCCTCGGTCCGCTGTGCAGGAAAGACCGTGCAAGGCAACGGCATCCATTCGCCACGCGCCGCCTTCTCCGTCACCGTTTCCAAATAGGCTCCGACAAGATCGGGGCGCTCCTGTGTCATTCGCGCCAAATCGACAGCATGATAAGAGACGTTTCGCTCGAAACGGTTGAGATCGACGGTACGATGTTCCAACAAATCCGTCTTTCCGATCTCGACAAAACGCCCGTGCGACGCAACGATGTCGAGACTCCGGTACATCGCCTTGCCGGAAAGCGAGTTGAGTACGACATCCACCCCCTTGCCGCCGGTAATGTCCATGATCCGGTCTGCAAACGCTATCGTACGCGAATCCATGACATGTGAAACGCCAAATGAAGAAAGATAAGCTCGTTTTGCCTCGTTTCCCGCCGTGGCAAACACTTCCGCGCCGATATCGAGCGCGATACGGATCGCGGCCAGTCCCACCCCCCCCGAAGCGCTATGAATCAGAACACACTCTCCGGGTCTCAGTCTTCCGAGAACGATAAGTCCGTAAAAAGCGGTAAGATAGGCAAGTGGAATGGTCGCTGCGTCTTCGGTTTTCAGGGTGTCCGGAACCGCAAGCGCCAGACGCGCATCGACCACGACTTCGGAGGCGAAACACCCGGGTGCGACGCCCCATACGCGATCTCCGACACGGACATGCGCGACCTTTGGCCCGACGGCCATCACCCGCCCTACACACTCCCAGCCAAACACAGGATCCCTGTTGGCATATAACGCCGGAAGCAACGCCATGGCTGTCATCACATCCCGGAAATTCAATCCGGTCGCCAACGGACGAAGCGCAACCTGGCCCGGCCCCGGCGTCTCCGATGTACTTTCTCGGAAATAAAGATTTTCCAGCGAGCCGACAGGAGCCACCGACAGGGCAAAGGGAACGTCGCGCCGTGTCGAAACCCTTGTTCCCCGGACCAGATCATCCGTATGGACGGGTCGCAGTTTTCTCGTATACCCTTTCCCTGTCCGGATGGCCCATTCGGGCTGGGGATCGTCTGTGCCGAAGAGATCGGCCAGCAGTACGGCGTCTGCCGGAGACGGCGATTCGGGCAAGTCGATCGCTACGGCACGTAGCTCCGGGTGTTCGAGAGCGGCGACCCGGCGAAGCCCCCATACAGGCGCGGTCCACGGATTCACGTGGTCTTCCGGATGCACCGCCTGACCGGCGGTTGTAACGATATACAGACGTGGGGGATGAGGTGCGGCAACCGTTTTCCGCACGACCTCAAGTAACGAGATACACCCTGCATCGTCTCGCTCCGAAACAGGAGACAGCCAAACGACATCCGTGACGTCCGGTGACAGGTCTGCCAGAGTGCCCGTCACGGCTATGGTGTGTGGGTTGGTGGTAAGTAGGTTGCGGGTGACCACATCCGTATCTAAGGCGGCCACAACGCAAACCCGGCGCCCGATCTTGGAAGAGGGCGAAGGGATGGGTGTTTCCACCCACTGCTCGGTCAAAAGCGCCAAATCGTCTTGATCCATCTTTTTGCGATAAACCGTCTCAAACCGAATGTTCTGGAGTCTGGCGATTCTGCGTCCAGCACGATCGTACAGCATGACGTCGAAAACCACCTGATCGGACGTCCGATGCGCAGTCGCCCAAAACGATCCGCTTCGGTCGTATCCATTGCAAAAGGTTATCCGCGCTACGCTGATGGGTACATAGATCGTACCGTCGTCCGGAAGCAATGCGAGCGCCGTTTGTATCGCCGTGTCGAGCAAAGGGGGATAGAGCCGATACGCTCCGGTTTGCGTTTCGTCCGTCAAGTCGATACGCCCCACGACACGGTCTTGCTCGATCCACAGCGACGAAAGACACCGAAATGCCGGACCGTAGCCGTACCCCCGATCCGACGTGCGCCGGTAAAATGTCTCTCCCGTCTCGGAAGGGGGGTAATCCGGTTTTGCAAAATCCGATTGCTTCGGATCCCCCTCTTCGATTTTCATCCGTCCGCCACAGCGGCGCGTCCAGTCTCCGGCATCATCCGAAGAACCAGGCGGACGACTGGCAATCGTCCATCTCCCGTCTGTAGCTAGGGTCAGTTGCAAGGGATGGTGTTCCGAACCGGTCAGCGTCAGCAGCGAAGAAAAATCGACATCATCG
Organism: Candidatus Zixiibacteriota bacterium; assembly: GCA_016867335.1. GTDB lineage: Bacteria > JAAXHH01 > JAAXHH01 > JAAXHH01 > JAAXHH01 > VGJU01. The sequence continues at coordinate 5,423 of VGJU01000064.1, forward strand.
ATAAAAAGCGGTGTCTCGACCGGACCGGCTTCAAATGCCATCTCCATATAAAACGCCGCAGGCAATACGACATGCCCACCGATACGGTGATCGGTCAGATACGGGTATCGTTTTTCGTTTACCGTAGCAGACCAAAGCCAAAGGTCCGGCCCGACGGAGACGGACAAGGGTTTTCCGAGCAACGGGTTGGAAAGATAGGGGAATGCCTCGTTGCCGGGTGTGTCCTCCTCGTCTATCCAATATCTTTCGCGTTGCCAGGGATAGGGCGGCAGTGTAGCCCGGGATACACCCGGATAGAGTTTTTTCGTACGCAGGTTTATTCCGCGCACATAACAGACGGAAAGCGTTTCGAGCAGGCTTTCGCGGGCCGATCGGCCCCGTTGCAATGTGGGAAGCGCGGTGCCTGATTTGCCGAGATGAGCCAGATTTTCGAGCAACGGAGCGGTTAGCACGGGATGCGGACCGATCTGGATCAGCATACTGTTCGCCGCTACGGGTAGATGGGGGCAGACGGCGTCAAGACGGACCGGCTTGCGGATGTTGTCCCACCAGTAGGTCGCATCGAACCTGGCTCCGATAGACACCTCCGTTACCGTGGAAACCATGCGAATCGCCGCCGGATGTGTTTCGACGTCCCCGACTGCGCTCAGAAAATCCTCACGGATCTTCTCCATCTGGGGGCTGTGAAAAGCGACATCTACAGGTAGGGAACGGCAAAACAAACCTTGGTCGGAAAAACGGTTTTCAAGCGTCTCTATGGCCGCAGGATCGCCCGACAAAGTCACGGATACGGGACTGTTTACTGCGGCAAGCGATACGGTGTCGGGACAGACCTGAAGGATTTCCTCGGCTTCCTGGGGGGATATACCGACCGCGATCATACGACCTTTTCCGGCGAGCGTCTGTTGGAGACGGCTCCGGTGGTATACGATACGGGCGGCGGTGGCAAGGTCGATCACACCAGCGACACAGGCGGCAGATGTTTCGCCGGTGGAATGTCCGGCGATCAGAGATGGACGGACTCCCCATGCGGCGAGCAAGGCACTTACTCCCATTTGGAGGATAAAATCGGCGGGCTGGGCAAGCGCGGTTTGATGTATGCGGAAGACCGGTGTGGTACGGTTTATTTCCTCAAGCACCGACCAGCCCGAGCAAAGGCGAAAAGCCTCGTCCGCCGCTTCCACTGCGGTGCGGAACACCGGTTCGGTGTGGTACAATTCCTCCGCCCTATCCCAGGACTGCGGTCCCATACCGGTAAACACATACGCGATGGCCGGCGGCTCCGGGCCTGTCATGCCTGTTTCCATTTCACCGGGAAACGCGGCAAGCGCCGCCGCCGCGCTGGCGCGGTCGTGACAGACAAGCGCCGCCCTGTGGTCAAGCGGGCTACACTGCGTCAGCGCGGCAGCGAGTTGTTCGAGCCTGCTATCCGGATGATCGAGCCATGCGGACAGCGTGTGGGCGCGGGTGGCGAGGGCTTCGCGGGTATGCGCGGAAAACGGCAGAAGCAAGGGAAAAGACACCGGTCGTGTCTCCGTCTCTTCGGGTGCTGAGGACAGGGTCACGTGTGCGTTGGCTCCGCCAAAACCAAACGAGTTGACCCCTGCATAGACGCGGTCGGGTATGCAGGTGGGATCGGAAACTACCTCAAGGTTGTAGGTTTCTAACGGAATATTCGGATGCGGCGTGACAAAGTGGAGATTGGGCGGAATGATTTTCTTTTTGAGCGCCAGTGCGGTTTTGATCAACCCTGCAATGCCGGCGGCGGCTTCGGTGTGTCCGATAATGGTTTTGACCGAGCCGATGCGACATCGGCTTTTACCATCGGTAGCTTGCCAGATGGCGCGTGTTTCGATCGGGTCGCCCGCCGGCGTACCGGTCCCGTGGGTCTCCACGTAAAACAAATCGTGCGGTGTGATACCCGCTTCCCGGCAGGCGCTACGGATCGCTTCGGTCTGGGCATCCGCCCGGGGGACGGTCATCCCGACGGTATGTCCGTCCTGATTGATCGCGGTTCCGCGAATCAAGGCGTATATTCGGTCGCCATCTGCGAGCGCTTTGTCAAGCGGTCGGATCATGACCAGTCCGGCCCCGTCGCTGCGACCGTATCCATCGGCGCGAGTGTCAAACGCTTTGCAGCGTCCGTCGGGCGAAAGCATGGCGGCGCGTTCGAAGCCAAGCGAGGTGCGGGGATTCAAAAGCAGATTGACGCCGCCTGCCAGCGCGGCTTCGCATTCGCCGGCCCACACACTGCGGCAGGCGAGGTGGACAGCGGTCAGCGAAGACGAACAGGCGGTATCGACCGACAGGCTGGGACCGCGCAGGTCAAAGACATGCGAGATACGGTTGGCGGCGATGCTGAGCGTTCCGCCCGTATGAGTATGACCGTCGATGGCCGAGGGTGCGATATACCGTTGCAAATCCCAGTATTCGTCCAGATATATGCCGACAAACACGCCGATGGGTTTTCCAGCCGCGTCTTCGGCAGGGTATCCGGCGTCTTCGAATGTCTCCCACGTCAGTTCGAGCAAAAGCCGTTGTTGAGGGTCTATGTGCCGCGCTTCACGGGGAGAAAGACGAAAAAACGCGGGGTCGAATCGGTCTATGTCGGGAAGAAACCCGCCAAACGGAGGAAATCCGCCTATATCACCCCATACCATCCACAGACGGCGACGTTCTTCTGGGACCGGGCCGATAGCGTCGACACGGTTTATCATCGTCTGCCAGAATGTTTCCGGGGTATCCGCGCCGCTGGGAAATCGGCAGGCGATGCCGACCACCGCCAAGGGTTCAGGGGACATACGCTACAGCCCGGCGATGGGTCCAATCCGAATAGCCGTATTTGTCTTCTACCAGCCGTGTCGCTTCGGTTTTTTCTGCGACGGTAAGATCGCCAACCCGGTTCGAGATGTCGAGCGTTTCGGCAAATTCGCGGGCGATCCGGCGGGATATTTCTTCAAACGGAACCGGACGTCCTACGAGTTCGGAAAGACAAGTGGTATGACGGTCGAGTTCTTGGGTCATGCGCTCGCGCCGGGCGTACTGGGTATGAGGGAGAAGCAAGGGAAGGCGTTTGTGTCCTGGGCCGAGCAGTAGCGAGCCGTGCTGTAGTACATATCCAGCGGCGCGGCGCTGGGCGCTGCCGACCAGTTTTCGGCCATACACTTCGATTTCGTACCGGGCGGTGTGAGCAAAACAAGCCCCTTCGCGTTCGTCGTGCGACAGCGAGTACTCTTCGATTTCCTCTTCCGCTTCTCCCGGCAATTCTTCTTGTTCCGCATTGACGGATAGCTCGGCGGGCACCTCCATCTGGCGCAGCGCACGGATGATCACGTCGCTTGTCCACCGGTACGCTTCATAGGCGGATCGACCCACCGCAGCGTACCCTTCGGGGATGACCAGCGCGTAGGTCATCTCTTCGTCATGGAGTACTGCGCGTCCCCCGGATGGACGTCGAACAATGTCGATCCCATAGGCGCGGCATCGCCTGGGGTCCAACTCGATGTCTATGTTTTGCCCGTATCCAAGGGATACCGCAGGCGGACGCCAAGTGTACAGACGAAGAGTCGGGGGCGCTTTCCCGCGACGGCATGCGTTGAAAATGGCTTCATCGACCGCCATGTTGTATGCGGCGGAGTCCGAAGAGGTAATTACTATGCGACAGCGGGAAGCGGACGATGAGGTCATGATTCCTGTGGGATGAGTTTGAGCCGGGTGGCGGCGTCTTTGGCGGCGTTCTGTTCGGCGTCCTTTTTGGTCGCTCCGGTTCCTCGACCCATCGGGTGGCCTCCGACATATACATCTATGGTAAACATTTTCTCGTGATCAGGCCCTTCCTCGCCTTCTACATGATAGCGAGGCTGGCCTTTTCCTTCGCTTTGCGTGTATTCGAGCAGGATGCTTTTGTAATTGCGCCACGGATACGGCGTATCGACTTTTCGGATGTCGGTCAGGAGCGTGCGTTGCAAAAAAACCCGTACCGGTTCGATACCGCCGTCCAGATACATCGCTCCGATGACCGACTCGTAGGCGTCGGCCAGGATGGAATTTCTTTGTCTCCCGCCGGATCGGTCTTCGGCGGCGCTAAGCAACAAATAGCGACCCAGCCCCATTTTCTGCGCCTGTTCGGCGAGCATGACTCCGTTGACGACCGACGAGCGAAGCTGGGTAAGTCTGCCTTCTCGGCGTTTGGGGTATACCTCGTAGAGGTGTTCGCTGACGATAAGATCGAGTACGGCATCACCCAGAAATTCCAGTCTTTCATTCGAATACATGCCGGATTGTTCACGGGCATATACGTAGGAACGGTGTTTGAGCGCCTGTACGATCAAGACGGGATGGGCAAATCGATATCCGAGTTTTTTTTCGACCTGGCCGGCATAGAACAGTTCGTCGGGACGTGGTTCGACATGTGGCGGTTCGGAACGGTGCGTTCCGGTGCGCGGCGGAAAAAACTTCGAGAGAAAAATCCGGTACAGATAGCGAAATAAAGAGGGGCCTTCAAACACTGCGTGTTCCTCGCCCTGAGCGAGAGACCCGTCAGACGGAAACAGGCTGATCTGCGTATTTTTTAATGACGAGGGAGACGTTGTGGCCACCAAACCCGAATGAGTTGGTAAGCGCTGCACGTACGAGACGCTCTTTGGCTTTGTTGGGAGCGTAGTCCAAGTCGCATTCCGGATCCGGGTTTTCCTGATTGATGGTGGGGTGAACCCGGTTTTCGACGACCGACAGGGTGGTCGCTACAAACTCGACACCGCCGGACGCGCCCAGCAGATGGCCGATGAGGGATTTGGTGGAACTTACGGTCAGACGGTAGGCATAGTCGCCAAAAACGGCTTTGATGGCGGCGGTTTCGATACGGTCGCCCATGGGGGTCGAAGTGCCGTGTGCATTGATATAATCGATATCGTCAGGACGAAGTCCGGCGTCTTTGAGCGCCAATTGCATCGCCCGTATCGCCCCTTCGCCGTTTTCGTGCGGCGCGGTCATGTGATAGGCGTCGGCCGTGGCGCCGTATCCGGCTAATTCCGCGTAAATGCGCGCTCCGCGTTTTTTCGCATGATCAAGCGTTTCCAGAACGATAATGCCGGCCCCTTCGCCCAAAACGAACCCGTCACGCTGCGCGTCAAACGGGCGACTGGCACGCTCCGGCTCGTCGTTACGCAACGACAACGCCTTCATGTTGCTAAATCCGGCAACCGCCATGGGAGAAATGCTGGCTTCCGCCCCTCCGGTTACCATAACATCGGCCTCACCGCGCTGAAGGATACGCAACGCGTCCCCGATTCCGTGCGCACCACTCGAACACGCCGACACTGTCGTATAGTTGGGGCCTTTAAACCCAAACAAGATCGACACCATCCCGGAAGCCATGTCGGCGATCATCATGGGGATAAAAAACGGGCTGACACGCCCCGGCCCCTTTTCGACCAGTTGGCTGTGCTGTCGCTCGAACGTCCATATTCCGCCGACACCTGATCCTATGACCACGCCAACACGCTCCGGATCTTCCTCGTCGGGTTTGAGCCCGGCATCCTCGACGGCCATGCGGGTCGAGGCTACAGCGTATTGAACAAACTCGTCCACTCGACGGGCTTCTTTGCGTTCGAGAAACTGTTCGGGATCAAACCCTTTGAGTTCCGCCGCAATTTTGGCCGGATAGTTGGTTCCGTCGAATTTTGTGATGACACCGGCACCGCTTTGCCCTTCGCATACGTTTTTCCAGAAGGACGCCAAGTCGAGTCCGATGGGTGTAACCACCCCCATACCGGTCACCACGACGCGATTTTGCACGAGTTCGTCTCCCTTGCCGACGGTCGATTGCCCTGTCGGGTCTTTACGACTGCGCGTTGGCCTTGAGATAGTTGATGGCATCACGGACGGTCGTAATTTTTTCGGCGTCTTCATCGGGGATTTCGATGTCGAATTCCTCTTCCAGCGCCATGACCAATTCCACCGTATCGAGCGAATCCGCACCCAGATCGTCGATAAAGGAGGCGTCTTCGGTAACCTGATCCGCATCTACGCCCAACTGTTCTACGATAATTTCCTTTACTCGCGCTTCCATATCGTCCTCCTGATAAAAGGTAGTAAATGGGGTTTCACGCTTCTAATCCAAAATCCGAAACCGGTTTCACATCACCATGCCGCCGTCTACATGAATCACCTGCCCTGTGATAAAAGCGGCGGCGTCCGAGGCGAGAAACGCGACCAGTCCAGCCACATCGTCTGCCTGTCCGGGGCGACCGAGCGGCGTAGCGGATACGAAGCGGTTGCGTATTTCTTCCGGAAGATGTTCGGTCATGGCCGTTTCGATGTATCCGGGCGCTACGGCGTTGACGGTAATGCCTCGGCTACCGAGTTCTTTGGCGACCGATTTGGTAAACCCGATGATCCCCGCTTTGGAAGCGGCATAATTGGCCTGTCCTGCATTGCCCATCACACCGACGACCGAGGTGAGGTTGATTATTCGGCCCTGTCGCTGTTTCATCATGGTGCGGGTCACTGCTTGGGTAAAAAGAAACACGCTACCGAGATTGACCTCGATGACCGCGTCCCAATCTTCTTTTTTCATCCGCATGAGCAGCGTATCCCGGGTCATGGCGGCGTTGTTGACGAGAATGTGGAGTCCTCCGTATTCGGTGACGATACGTTCCACCGCGTCGGTGACGGCGCCGGGGGCTTCTATGTCTATACCCATACCTACGGCTTTGGCGTTTTCGGAGCCGATACGCGCGGCGGCCTGATCCGCTTTGGCTTGGTCGCGGCTCGAAATGACGACCCGTGCCCCTTCGAGCGCCAGCCGTCTGGCGATGGCAAAACCGATGCCCTGCGTGCCGCCAGTAACAAGCGCTATCTTATTTTGTATGCCGTTCACATGGTATCCTGACAAATCGCGCCCGATAGGGCTGAATAGAAGGGCGGTTTACACCACCTTTTGCCGGTGGAGGAAGACCGGACGCCGTCGGTTCACGCCGTAGCGTCGGTCTCTTCCTGTTGCTGAAAAGTTGCAATAACGGTGTGAATCTGTTCCAGCGTATCCGTATGGAGTACGACCGCATCCGGGTTGATGCGCCGCATAAGTCCTTTGAGTACGGTTCCCGGTCCTGTTTCGATAAAAATTTCGACGTCGAGGGCGGTCATGGCGCGCATGGAGTCTACCCATCTGACGGGGTGGGTAAGCTGTTCGACGAGCAACTGACGGATTTTTCGAGCGGCGGTGACCGGGCTGGCGGTCACGTTGGCAATCACGGGTGCAGCCGCGTCATGCAGCGGTGTATCGGCGATGGCGATGGACAGTCCATCTTGGGCGCTTTTCATCAGAACGGAATGAAAGGCGCCACTGACTTCCAACGGGATGGCGCGTTTGGCGCCTGCGGTTTTAGCAAGTTCCATGGCGCGCTGAACGGCCGGAACCGCACCCGCGATGGCGATCTGTTCGGGTGAGTTGAAGTTGGCGGGCTGGACGGGTTCGTTTGCGTGTGTCGCATCGCGACAAACTTGTTCCAGCGTATCGGCATCAAGACCGATGATAGCTGCCATAGTACCCGGTTGTTTGACGCCAGCCTCGTGCATAAGCTGACTACGCAACCGCACCAGCCGCACCGCCTCCGAAAAACCGAGCGATTCGACGGCTACAAGCGCCGAATATTCGCCAAGGCTGTGCCCTGCCACGACCGCAGGGCGCATTCCGGCCTGAGCCAGCAAAGAAACAACGGCCACGCTGTGAACCAATATGGCCGGCTGTGTATGTATCGTTTGTTTAAGGGTTTCCGACGGGCCTTCGAAGGAAAAACGGGCAACGTCGAAGCCGAGCAACACGCTGGCCTGTTCGTACAGTTCCCGAACCAGCGGGGACTGTTCGTAGAGATCACGCCCCATCCCGACATATTGGGACGCTTGACCTGGAAAGAGATATGCGATCTTCGCCTGACTCATGAGGGGACGCCGAGTCCGGTTAGACCGTTTCTACTTCCTTGACCGCGCGACCGCGATAATAGCCGCAATGCGGGCAAAGCTGGTGGGCGCGTTTGGTTTCGCCGCAGTGGGAGCACTCTACAAGTGTCGGGGCTGAGGCTACCCAGTGGGTACGGCGTTTGCGACCGCGCGTTTTCGAGTGTCGTCTTTTCGGTAACGGCATACCGTCTATTCCTCCTTGATCAACTTCCTGAGTGCCACCCAGCGCGTATCTACTTCTTCCGCCGTACAGTTACACCGATCCTGATTCAGATCGATGCCGCATTTCGGGCACAACCCTCGGCAATCTTCCCGGCACAGCGGTTTCATGGGGATGGCAAGAACTATGGCTTCTTCCACGCGGTCCGAAATGTCTATTTCTCCAGCGTCGAGCGGCAGAAGCACGATATCGCCGGACACGGCCAACGCATCGGCTTCGTCCGGAGGCGCTCCCGCGCTTTTTTCGTACAACACCGCCATGTCGCCGACAATTTCTTCTTCAAAAATGGTCAGACAACGACTGCATTCGTACGTTGCACGGGTAGCCACGCAGGCCTGCACCACCCATTTCCCACCGGCCGCGGACAACGATCCGTCTACCACAACCGGATGAGAAAAACGAGTCTCGTCCTGTGGCAGTTCCAACTCTTCCGGTGTCGCCTCGAAATAAAACGGGTATACCCCCTCGCCCAAGTCTTTAGTGGCAATCCGCATATCCGCCCGTCCTGCTTAGATGAGGGCTTTTCATCCGTCCAAAAGGCTGTCCGGGAAGCCCGCAAGGCCACTATAATACTATGAACATCTTGGATTTGTCAAGAAGAAAATCACTGCGTTCCGCCTATCGCCCGACGGATCAGACCCACCACATCAGCAGACCGGTCGGCTACCGGAATGCCTGCATCGTTGAGGGCTTCGATCTTTTCCGTCGCCGTGCCCGTCCCCCCGGAAATGATGGCTCCGGCGTGTCCCATACGCTTGCCCGGAGGCGCGGTGCGTCCGGCGATGAACCCGACTACCGGCGTTTTCATCTGCGACTTGACAAACTCCGCCGCCTTTTCCTCATCGGTTCCACCGATTTCTCCGATCATCACCACCGCGTGCGTCTCCGGATCCTGTTCGAACAAGGCGAGCGCATCCAAAAAATTCGTCCCGATGATCGGATCGCCACCGATACCGATACATGAAGACTGTCCGATCCCTGCGGAAGACAGTTGATGCACGATTTCGTAGGTCAGCGTGCCGCTGCGCGAAACCACGCCTACATGACCGGGGCGGTGTATATGGCCCGGCATGATGCCCACTTTGGCGACACCCGGCGTGATGACACCGGGACAGTTTGGCCCCACCAGACGCGATGCGCTCCCTTTGATCGAAGCGTACACCTTGGTCATATCCAGCGTGGGAATGCCTTCCGTAATGCAGATGAAAAGCGCCATCCCTGCATCAGCGGCCTCATAGATGGCGTCGACGGCAAAAGGCGGCGGCACGTAGATGATCGACGTGTTGGCACCCGTTGCGTCGACCGCGTCACGAAGCGTATTAAAAACCGGAACCCCCTCGACTTGCTGCCCGCCCTTACCGGGGGTCACGCCCCCCACGATCTTTGTTCCGTATTCGAGCATCTGACGAGTATGAAATGAACCGTCCCGCCCGGTGATGCCCTGTACCACAACCCGCGTATTTTCGTTTACAAGAATGCTCATGTTTTACTGGCTCCGTCAGTTCTGCCGGCTGAGGGCGATCACCCGCTGTACCGCATCCGACATGTCGTCCGTGGCTACAAGGTTTACCTCGTTGAGAATGCGACGGCCCTCCGCCTCGTTGGTTCCGGTGAGCCGGATGACGATAGGCAGGGTGAGCGGTCCGTTCGACCCCTCCGCAATGCGTTTGAGCGCCGTGACGATACCGTTGGCCACGTCGTCGCACCGCGTGATACCGCCGAAAATGTTGAACAAAATGGCTTTTACTTTGGGATCGGAGGTGATGATGTTCATGGCGGCGACGACTTTGTCAGGATTGGAACTGCCGCCGATGTCGAGAAAGTTGGCGGGCTGTCCCCCGTAGTATTTGACAAGGTCCATTGTCGCCATCGCAAGTCCGGCGCCGTTGACTACGCAGCCAATGTCGCCTTCCAGTTTGACAAAGCTAAGCCCGGCTTCACGCGCGGTCACTTCCGCCGACGCTTCGGCGTCCAAGTCGCGCATGGCGGCGATGGCACTCTGGCGATACAGCGCATTGTCGTCGATGTTTATCTTGCCGTCCACCGCCCACACCTTGCCGTCCGGAGTTGTGACAAGCGGGTTGATCTCCGCCAACGAGGCGTCGCTTTCCACAAAGACCCGATACAGTTGAGACAGGATTTTTGCCGCCTGATTGGCCTGATCCGCGTGGTCGTACAGTCGGTAGGCCAGCGCTCTTGCCTGATAGGGCTGAAGACCAAGAAACGGATCTACGGCCAGTTTGTGAATCTTCTCCGGGGTTTCTCGTGCTACTTCCTCGATGTCGATACCACCGGCCGCGCTCACCATAAACACCGGGCGTTTCGAGGCTCGGTCGAGAATGATTCCGACATACGCCTCATGCGCGATGTCTACGGCTTCGGCGATCAAAGTCTGCCGGACCGTAAGCCCTTTGATGTCCATGCCGAGAATGTTGCGCGCCTTTTCAAACGCCTCGTCGGGTGTGGAGGCGAGTTTGACGCCTCCCGCCTTGCCGCGCCCTCCGACGTGTACCTGTGCTTTGACGACAACGGTCGTTCCGTATTCAGCGGCGATCTCGCGCGCCCGCTCCGGCGTCGAGGCCACCGCACCGCGTGGAACAAGGATGCCGTATCGGACAAAAGTTTCTTTGGCTTGGTATTCGTGGATATTCAAACTCGTCCTCCCTCGGAAAAGGTAAAAAAACATCGAAACGGTAAGGTCTTGCCCTATCGGATCTCCATTACCCGTGCCGTCGGACCAAGTCGGTCAGCCGGTCGAATCCGGGCTTCAACGCCGGGTACAGCGACCGGAAAACGTGATAGAAGTCTTCGTAGCGTTTCATGGCTTCCGGATCAGGCTCGGTTCTGGAAACGACGCGCACAATGTCGTCTGCGGCGGTCTCCACGCTGGGATAGAGACCGACCCCGACGCCGGCAAGCAATGCCGCGCCAAACGCCGGTCCTTCTTCCGCATTGATGGTGGCTACCTCCGCGCCGTAAACGTCAGCCTGAATCTGCCGCCACAGGGCGCTACGCGCGCCGCCGCCCGTCGTGCGCACCTCGGCGACCGAAAGCCCTAATTCCCGCATGATCTCGATGGAATCCCGCATGGCAAAGGTAATACCTTCCATAACCGAACGGACGATATGCTGTTTGGTATGGCGTCCGGTAAGTCCGACAAACGCGCCTTTTGCATTGGCGTCCTTATGGGGGGTGCGCTCACCCATAAGATAGGGTAGAAAGATCAATCCTTCACTGCCTACCGGCGCCTGATCGGCTTCGGCGGTAAGAAGTTCGTACGGATCACTGTCGATCAGACGACTGACACTGGCCTCCAGTTCGCCAAACGTATCACGCACCCAACGGAACGATCCGCCGGCAAAAAGCATCACACCCATGAGATACCATCGGTGGGGTACACTGTGACAAAACGTGTGTACACGCAGACCGGGATCGACCCACACATCGTCCGTATGCGCGAAAATCACACCCGACGTGCCGATACTTGCCAACACCCGCCCTGGTTTTACGATACCGGTTCCCACGGCGCCGCATGTATTGTCGGCCCCGCCGCCGACGACCGGCGTTCCGGGCAGAAGTCCGGTGGCGTCGGCCAATTCCTTTGTGACGGTTCCGCATACGTCCGTCGATTCATACACAGGCGGCATGATGTATTCCGGAAGACCGAGGGCCGTCATGAGTTCGTGCGACCACCGTCGGTTGCGCACGTCGAACAACAACGTACCTGCGGCGTCCGATACTTCCATGGCATACGCACCGGTCATTCGGAACCGGATATAATCTTTGGGAAGCAACACCTGTCGCACCCGGTCGAACGTCTCCGGTTCGTGGTCGCGCACCCAGATAAGTTTGGGGGCGGTAAATCCTTCAAGCGCCGGATTGGATACCCAATCGACCAGGTGTTGCTCTCCGGCGGTATGGGTAATCCAACGGCACTGCTCGGTCGTCCGGGTGTCGCACCACAGAATGGCAGGACGCAGGACACGGCTGTTTTCGTCGAGCAACACGGCGCTGTGCATCTGGCCGGACAGACCGATCCCTGCGATTGCGGCAGGATCGACCCCGCTCGACGCAATAGCTTGGCGCAGTGTATCGACCGTACCGCGCCACCAGTCTTCCGGATCTTGTTCGGCCCAGTTGGGGTGCGGCGTATAAAGCGGAACCTCCTTGAACGCACGGGTTACAACGGCCCCACGTTCGTTCGCCAGAATCGTCTTCACGCCGGAAGTACCGACGTCGATGCCGACAAGGTATTTCATATACCGCCTCCTGAACGGGTTTCGGACAGGTCATGGCACGAATAGCAAAAAAAAAGACCCTACACCACAACTTGCAGGATCTTCCTACTCCGGTTTTTGCATGATTCAGCTTACGTAAGGCCGTAGCCGCATGCTTCGAGAACTGTGTTGCAGACGACGGATCGCTCGTTCTTTGATCTGGCGTACCCGTTCGCGCGTCAGGCCAAACTGTTTGCCGATTTCGTCCAGCGTAAACGGACGGTCTTCGTTGATACCGAAATACATTCGAACGACTTCCGCTTCGCGTGGAGAAAGCGAGTTGAGCGCCCAGAGCACCTCTTCCTTGAGCGCACGCTCCATAAGAGGCGCATCGGGCGACTCCTGCGACGTATCCTCGATGATGTCGAGCAGTCTGCCGTCTTCTCCGGGGGTAAACGAAGCGTCAAGCGACAGGTGCGTAGTAAACATCTTGAGCGTGTCGGCCACATCGTTATGGCTCATCGATAGTTGATCCGCAATTTCCTGTGTGCTGGGTTCGCGTCCGAATTCCTGTTTGAGTCCGCGCAACACCTTGTTGATCCGGCGGATTTCTTCGACCCGATTGAGCGGGAGTCTGAAGATACGCGACTGTTCCGCCAGCGCCTGCAAAATCGCCTGACGAACCCAC
>VGJU01000065.1 GCA_016867335.1 Candidatus Zixiibacteriota bacterium
GACATACGGCGATCTTGTTGCCATGCCCCAGCAGACGCAGGAATCGGTGTTGCAGTGCGTGGGGGGTGCAAGGGGCCGCGCTCGGTGGGAGGGAGTGGCGCTACGCCATATTCTGGAACGTGCCGCTATACAGACCGACGCCAAAAAAGTAGTTTTTCACGCAGCAGACGGGTACCACAGCAGTATTCCTATCAAGGTGGCGCTCAAATCGGACAGCCTGCTGGCCCTCAAGATGAACGACGAACCCCTCTGGCCGCGACATGGGTGGCCGGTGCGTTTTGTGCTTCCGGGGAAGTACGGATACAAACAGGTAAAATGGATCACCCGATCGAAACGGTCTCCCGTAATCATACAGGATACTGGGAACAACGCGGGTATTCGGACGACGGCTCTATCGACGGATAGGCCCGACGACAAAAACAAGAAAGATATCTGATGAATACGCTTCTCGTTACCGGCGGGGCTGGGTTTATCGGCAGCAATTTTGTCCGTTATCTTATCGAACGTTATCCCGAATGCCGGGTCATCGTGCTTGACGCGCTGACCTATGCCGGCAATCCGGCCAATCTCGAAGGGTTGGAACAGACCGGACGCATGGAATTTATACACGGCAACATAGGCGACCGCACTCTGGTGGATACGTTGATGAAACGGGTTGATGCTGTGGTCAACTTTGCGGCGGAATCGCATGTAGACCGGTCGATTCTCAATGCCGACACTTTTATAGAAACCAATATACGGGGGACGTTTGTCCTGCTCGAATCGGCCCGTCAACACGAGATCGAACGGTTTCATCAGATTTCCACCGATGAGGTGTACGGGGATGTGCCGCATGGCTCGTCACTGGAAACCGATCCATTTCGTCCTCGTAGCCCGTATGCGTCGAGCAAAGCGGGGGCCGAACTGCTTGCACTGTCTTATTACACTACTTACAAACTGCCCGTGGTGATTACCCGGGGCGGCAATACGATCGGGCCTTATCAGTACCCCGAAAAGGTCGTTCCGGTATTCATCACCAACGCGCTGGAAGACAAACCCCTGCCGGTGTATGGAAAGGGCACCGCAGTCCGTTCATATCTGTATGTCGAAGACCATTGCGCTGGTATCGATCTGACATTGCGCAAGGGACAGCCCGGCGAAGCCTATAATATCGGCACGGCTTTTGAAATCAGCGGGCTGACCCTTGTGGACCGTATTCTGGCCGGTTTGGGAAAGCCGCCGAGTTTGCGACAATTTGTAACGGACCGCCCCGGTCACGATCTTCGCTACTCGCTCGACTGCGCCAAAATCGGCACACTTGGCTGGAAACCCCGATATTCGTTCGACGAGATGATCGAACGCACCATTCGCTGGTATATCGACCACGAAAGCTGGTGGCGCGCCATCAAAAACGATCAAGACTATCAGACGTATTATCGCTGTCAATATCATGAAAGAACTCAGACCCCTTCCACCTCATAAGTTATCCCCTTACAGGAGGTTAAGACGTGACGCTCTGGTTTGTTTTCGAGTCGCTCGTCTTAGCCGGATGGAGTGGTATGGCGCTTTACGGTCTTCTGTTGACGCTGGTCGGCTGGATCGCCAGACGACGTGAGGCTCCGCTTATTTTCCCTCGCCACACCTTTGCCCTGTTGGTTCCGGCGAACGGAGACGAAGAGGGATTGGCGGATACACTGGAACATCTGCGTCAGGTGAAATATCCACGCGGCATGTTCGATGTAATCCTTGCGCCCGTAAACGACACCGAACAGACGGCAACGATCGCTCGGCAGAAAGGAGTCGTATTGTACGGCCCCGGCAAACGGTGCTGGCACAATCGGGAGGAGGCGATCCACTCCTCGCTCGAACGCCTCGCTTCCAAATCACGCTATGATGCCTTTGTGATTCTGGACGCCGCCGTTCGTGTGTCTCCGGACTATCTGGCCGTTTTGAGCGATAAACTGTCCAAAGGTTGCCTTATTGTCCAGTCCGGTTATCAGACAGCAGGACACGGTCCTTTCTGGAAAACCGGCGTCCGAGCGGTGCTATCCGCTCTTTCGCCCTCATGGCTTACCGGATGGTCAGGCCGTTTCCGCCTCGGCAGCGGTCTGCGCCATGCCGGGGTATGCTTTTCCCGGCGGGTCGTGGAAAAATACGGTCTACAGGATTTTTCGACGACCGCCCCGTGCAACTACACGCTCCGGTTGCTCCGAGAAGATGTCGTCGTTTCTTTTGCGCCGGCTGCAATGCTCTATGACGGCAACCCCAACTCGCCGGTAGCGCCGCACTCGGCGATAGAAAGATTGTCGGCCTGGGGTAGGCGGCTTCGGCACGATGCGCTTCCTTTGATCCTCGAGGGGATGACATGGAAAAGCGCCGCGCAGGTGATGGGCGGAGTAAGTCTTGTCATGCCGTCGTTTTCGTGGGCATTTTCCGGCGCATCGATTTTTACCTGTCTTGCGCTTTTCGTACACGGCGCGGACCACCCGCTCACGCTCGGTTGGCTGGTCGTCCTGACGACGCTCACACTGGTAGTGGTCCTTCGGTTGACCCAGCATCGCGCGCCAATAGCAGTCGGTGTCATACCAGCTTTTCCACCTACGTCTTCAACAGGGTCTCGGCACAACGGGTCTTCGACGCCGATCGCCGCATCGATTCCCGAAACACCGTCGAAAAACAACACCTCGCGTCGTCGCAACACGCCGCGACGAAACCGCCAAACCCCCTCGCTCGGAAAGGAAGAGCTCTCTGATCCGGCTTGATGAGGCGATCCTGCTCGGCATCGTGCAGGGGCTGACTGAATTTCTTCCTGTCAGCAGTTCCGGTCATTTGGTTATCTTTCAACATTTGCTGGGATTCGCAGAGCCATTGCTTTTGCTGGACGTGATGTTGCATCTCGGCACGCTGGTTGCCGTTTTTATCGTTTTCCGTCAGGACTTGATCGCCATTACGCGCGCGCTTTTTCGTGGTCTTACTGACAGCCGAGAGCCAGCGGACAACGAGGCGTTGCGGCTGTTTTTTCTGGCGGCGGTGGCCACGGTTCCTACCGGGTGTATAGGGCTGTTGCTCAAAGATCGTATCGAATCGTTTTTTGCCTCGCCCTTTTTTGCCGCGGGTGGTCTTCTCGTGACCGGTGTATTGCTTCAGACATCGCGTCTGGCATCGGGAACGGCAAAGGATGTAAACCGCACGACGATCCGAGATGCACTGCTTATCGGCATCTGCCAGGGGATCGCCATCTTGCCGGGAGTGTCGCGTTCGGGTACGACCATCACGGTTGCCCTGTTGGCCGGACTGGAACGAGGTCTTGCCGCCCGATTTTCCTTTCTCCTGGCCATCCCGGCCATACTCGGAGCCAGTCTTCTGGAATTGCTCGACGTCTCGTCCGTCGCCCCGGAAAACTGGCTCCCCATCCTCGCGGGCACCCTTGCCTCGGTCATCATCGGATATGTGTCGCTAAAAATACTTATCCGGCTGGTGGTTGCCGGCAACTTTGCCGTATTTGCCTGGTACTGCTGGGCGGCCGGACTCGTTACGCTCGGAGCGCTATGGTATGGGTAGATTTCCCAACAGGACCCAAGACGTCTGTGTCGTGATCATGGCCGGAGGTCGCGGCACACGTTTCTGGCCCCGAAGCCGTGCCTCCTCCCCCAAACAGTTTCTCGATATCGTAGGTACAGATACGATGATTCGGTTGACCTGCGACCGTATAGGCGTGCTGGTCCCGCCGGAAGCCGTGTACGTCGTCACCAACGCCGACTACCGGGAAAAAGTTGCAACACAATTGCCCGAACTTCCGGCAAAAAATATCCTGACCGAACCCGCCGTACGCAGTACCGCCCCATGTATCGGCTTGGCCGCGCTTCATATCCGACGTGACCACCCAGATGCGGTGATGGTCGTACTGCCTGCCGATCACCATATCCCGGATCGCGCTGTTTTTCTGCAATCTCTGTCCACCGCCATCGAGACGGCCCGCCGGACCCACGCGCTTGTGACCATCGGTATCGAACCCTCTTATCCGGAAACCGGCTACGGATATATCGAAGTGGGCGAGACGACAGGAGAAGGTATCCACAGAGTTTCAGGCTTTCGCGAAAAACCCGACCGCGATACGGCGGCGCGTTTTGTAGCCAGCGGACGACATCTGTGGAACACCGGTATGTTTATCTGGCCCGCCTCCATCATCCTTGAAAACATGGCACGTCACGCCCCGGAAATTTATCGCGGTCTCGAAGCCTTTGCCCCCCATATCGGCCAACCCGATGAATGGACACAGCTTGAGCGGATTTATTCCGTCTTTCCATCTCGGTCCATCGATCATGCGGTCATGGAACACGCCCGCGATGTATACGTAATACGTGGCAGGTTCGGCTGGAGCGACGTGGGAAGCTGGTCTGCCGTAGAACCGTTCTGGGACAAAGACGAAAACGGCAACGCGTTGCGGGGAAAGGCGATTTCCATCGACAGTCGGCAGACTATCTCGGCAAGCGACGGCAGACTGATCGCGCTGGTGGGAGTCGAAAATCTGATCGTCATCGACACGCCGGACGCCGTCCTGATCTGCCGAAAAGACCGCGATCAGGACATCAAGAAGATTATCGAAGCACTCGAACAACGCGGCATGACCGAATATCTGTGAGGGCCGAACCATGAGCCTCGACATAAGCGGCATCTTGGAAGGATGGGACTACAGACCTCATCAGCTTATCGTAAGGAAAATCGTAGGCGACGACGGTTGCGACAAAATTCAGATGCGCGTGGACCTCGGCGTCCTCCAAATGGAATGGACCGACCGTCCGGACGGAAAGCGACCACATGGGCGACTTTCCTTGCTGGACCACTATCAGACGGTTTTGGAGCAACAGAAACAGAAGTACGGGACCGACACTCGGTTTTCGCTGTCGCACGAAGACTGTGAGAAATTGCAAGGTGAATCCTATCAGTACTATTACCGACGGATCAGCTTTTTCGAGTTGGAAGCGTATGACGAAGCCGGTCAGGATGCAGACCACAACCTTGCCATCATGGACTTGGTTCGCGCGTATGCGTCGGAAGAGAAGGACAAACTGGAATTCGAACAGTACCGGCCTTTTGTGATCATGCACCGCACACGCGCACGCGGTCTTTCGGCGGTACAGCGCAAGGACGTAGCCGAAGCGCTCCGGTATATCGAAGAAGGCATCGAGGAAATCGAGTCTTTTTTCCGGTTATACGACCGTTCGGACCTTATCGAACAGAGCAACGAACTCAAGGTGTTGCGCGAGTGGGCGGAGCAGATCGGAAAACAGCGTCTGTTGACCCCCGAAGAACAGCTACGTGCCGAACTTCAGACCGCGATCGACAACGAAGAGTTCGAACGCGCTGCCGAAATACGCGACGAACTGAAAAAATACCAGTAAACGGAGCGACCTATGTTTTCTCGGCTTCGCAACGCCGATAGCCAGATGGTACTGTTTGTCGCCGGGCTTTTGTGTTTTGGTATGTCGATGGGGTTGTTCGAGTCGAGTTTCAACAACTTTCTCGCCGACACCTACAACATGGATGCCGAAACGCGGGGGCGTCTCGAATTTCCGCGCGAATTGCCGGGATTTCTTGTGGCGGCGGTGGCGGGTGCGCTTTTTTTCTTTTCCGAAATCCGAGTCGCCGCGATCGCGCTTTTGCTCATGGCCGTCGGCCAAGCAGCCATCGGGCTGTGGGGAGATCGCTACAACCTCATGCTGGTGGGTATGATCGTCTGGAGCGCCGGGATGCACCTTCAGATGCCGGTGACGCGCGCGATTGCGCTTGCCATGACAAAATCGGGCGGAGGGGCGCTGTTAGGGCGGCTCAGCGGATGGCAGACCGGTGCGGCGATTCTCGGAAGCGGTCTTTTGTGGCTCGGTTTGGGCAACACCGAGTGGGCGTATACACCGGTATTTTTTCTCGCCGCGCTGCTTTCGCTTGTCGGTGGTGTCGTATACCTGTTTATGCAGCCCGCCCACGGGCAATCCGGCGAACGCCCCAAGTTTATCTTCCGCCGACGCTATACGCTGTACTATCTCCTCAACATTCTGTTCGGCGCGCGTAAACAGGTGTTTATCACCTTTGGTCCATGGGTGCTGATCAAGATATTTGGCGAACCGGTGTCCAAAATCGCGCTGCTCAACATGATCGCCGCTTTTTTTGGTATGTTTCTCGCGCCGTTTATCGGCAGGATGATCGACCGGGTCGGCGAAAAAACTGTACTCATGACCGACGCCGTGCTTATGATTTCGGTATGTCTGGGGTATGGATTTGCGGATCAGCTCGGATTGGGTGTGTTTGCGGCGGACCTGATCTGCGCCAGTTTTGTGCTGGATCAGATGTTGTTTAACGTGGGAATTGCACGCGCCACCTATATGCGCAAAATCGCAGAAAGGCCGGAAGACGTTACGGCCACGCTGTCGTTCGGCGTGACCATCGACCACGTGGTGTCAATGAGCATTCCCACGGTCGGCGGGATCGTATGGATGCTGTATGGCTATCAGTACGTATTTATGGGGGCGGCCTGCATCGCCGCGATGAACCTGCTGGCAACCGGGTTTATGCGGGTTCCGCCTCCCGAATCCGAAAAGGAAGCCGCCGTCCAAGCTGCCGGATAGAGGCGACTCGCATGTCTCATCCCCCTGCCATCCAACCACCGTCTACCACAATCAACTGCCCGGTCAGATAGTCCGACGCCGCAGACGCCAGAAACACGGCGGTTCCCGCGATATCTTTCGGCGCGCCCCACCTTCCCATCGCCACACGGTTGCGGATATATTCGCCTCGTTCACTTTCATGTATGCCCGTGGTGAGCGCCGTCAGGATATATCCCGGACAGATCGAATTGACGTTGATGTTATGCTTGGCCCACTGGATGGCAAGCTGATAGGTAAGCGCGCCGATGCCCCCTTTGGCAGCGGTATAGGCCGGGATGTTGGGAAGCCCCGTGATGCTGGCCAGGGAGGCGATATGGACAATTTTGCCGTACTGCTGGCGGATCATCTCGCGCCCCACGCGCTGTGTCAGAAAAAACGGGCCCTTAAGATTGGTATCGACCACGACGTCCCAGTCTTCTTCGAGAAAATCTTCCGGCAGATTACGCCGATTTATCCCAGCGTTGTTTACCAGAATATCGATCCGCCCCCATTGGGAAAGGGTCTCTTTCACGATACGCTCATGGCCGCTTCGGTCGGTTACGTCGGCTTCCACGATAAGACTACGACCTCCAAAACCGGCGATACGGTCGGCCACTTCTTCGAGTCTACCGCGTGTGCGGCTGGACAGAACCACGCGCGCGCCCGCCTCCGCCATGGCGACGGCAATGGCCTCTCCGATACCCTGGCTGGCGCCTGTGATCACGGCGACGCGGTCTGTCAGAGCAAAAGCGTCGAGAATCATACGAACTTTCCTTGGGTGGGGGTACTCGACGGCACGAAAACCGTAATATGTGAGGCTTTCGGCCAAGTGATGCAAATGTTACCAAAGGTAACCGAATATATCCTGCTTGTCAAATCCCGCTATCTTCGAAAACGGAACGGTTCGGCCATGCATCACTCGTCCCCGTTGTGAAACGCAATAAGCCCTAGGGCCGTAGGCGTAGATGGCTTTCCCCAGCCCGTCCTGTGCTCGTATACCGAGCCAAACGGTCAGTATTCGTACATGCGGTTCGGATATGGATACTACCCGTTGAGTGCTGCCAGTGTGGTCGGCGATGTAGGACAACGCCCGACGCGTGCGCCACGATCTTCGTAAATATAGCGCGTCAGAAGCGTCTAAAGTCGTATTCGGTCGGCACGCTGCCGTCGATGCCGCTCAGGTAGCACAGCGGGCCGGTCCCTGCCACCTTGCATACCCGATACCCGTCGGGGTCCAACTTTCCCTTTGTTTCTCCTCCCCCTTTTCCCTATTTTCCTGTCAAATACCCTGGCCCTTGTCCCCTTTCCCGGAACGCCCCATGCCCAACATCCACGACAGCGGATACAAGTTCCTGTTCTCCAACCGGACCATATTCCGGCAACTCGTCGAGACCTTTGTCGATCAGGATTGGGTAAAGATGGCCGACTTCGACCATGCCGAGAAAATAGACAAATCCTTTGTCGCCGAAGACTACAGACGCACCGAGAGCGATCTTATCTACCGTGTTCCGTTCAAGGGCCGCGAGGTGTACATCTATGTGCTGTTGGAGTTTCAGTCGCGTCCTGAGCGGTTTATGGCGGTGCGGGTGTTGCACTATATCTGCGGGTTTTATTTAGACTATGTTCGGTCGAGAAAAAAGGTCCGGTATCTTCCTGCGGTGTTTCCGATCGTGCTGTACAACGGGCGGCGTAAGTGGACGGCTCCTACCCGGTTTTCGGAGCTTATCGAGGGAGGGGAAGTGCTGGGCCGGTATGGGGTGGATTTTTCGTATTTCAAGATTGCGGAGAACGAGTACAGTCGTGAGGCGTTGTTGTCGATTCGGAACATCGTATCGACGTTGTTTTTGGCGGAGGGGGAGGGGGATGTGGAGGGTGTTGTGGGGGAGTTGTTGGGGTTGTTTGATCGTGAGGAGGACCGGGAAGCAGTGTCTTATTTGATCAACTGGTTTGGTCGGTTGGCGGTTGAGGGTCGTATCGGGGCGCGGGATTACGGAATGTTGTCGTCGGTGTATGGGAGTCAAGAGGAGGTACGGACGATGTTGATCGAGACGTTGGAGCGGGACAGACGGAAGCGGTTCGAGGAAGGACGACAGGAAGGACGACAGGAAGGACGACAGGAAGGACGGCAGGAAGGACGACAGGAAGGACGACAAGAAGGACGGCAGGAAGGACGACAAGAAGGACGGCAGGAACTGATCCGGGCGATGCGGAATCGAGGGATGAGCCTGTCGGAGATCACCGATCTTACGGGGCTTTCGGAAGCGGAAATCGCCGAGTTGCTCAATAGAAGGGATCCTCCCTTATGACATACCCCGTCTCCATCCTCCGGTGGGGACTCTGTCGGAGGACGGTCGCAGGAGTCTTCGCCGGATTGTTTTTTTTCGCCGTCCTTCCATCGCCTGCCCAGAGCCAGATCAACACGATCGGCAAACCGATGCCGGCGAATGCCGCACCATCCACCCAGCAGACGTTCCGCTATTTTATGGTCGAACCGCTCAGCTACGACATCAGTATCGCGTTGTACGAGGCGCAGGGCGCCGTCCCGCTGTTCGAGCGACTCGCCATGCTCGATGAAAACCTCGACCTCGTGCCCGGCGCCGCCAGATCTTGGGAAGTTTCTAAAGACGGCAAAAAGTGGACCTTCCACCTGCGTCCGGGCGCAAAATGGAGCGACGGCAGAACCGTTACGGCACACGATTTCGAATACACCTTCAAACGATTTCTCAATCCTGCGGAAGCCAGCCCCTACGCCTTTTTTTACTATGAAATCAAGGGGGCAAGAGCCTACAACCACGGAAAGACCAAAGACCCGAACACGGTCGGCGTCAGAGCGGTGGACGACGTCACGCTCGTAGTCGAAACCGAGGCGCCCTGTGCCTATCTGCCCTATATCATGGCATTTTCCGGTTCCGGTCCGGTCCCACGCTGGCAGATCGAAAAATACGGACGTAAATGGAGTGACGCCGGAACCTTTGTGTCCAACTCCAGCTATACGCTTACCGAGTGGCAAAAAGGCCGCCAGGCAACGCTCTCGCTCAACCGTCATTACAAAGGTCCGCACAAAGGGTTTCTGGAGAAGATCGTACAGATTTTTACCACCGAAACCGTGGGTGTCGCGCCGTATGAAAACGATGAAGTAGACTATCTTCAGGTACAAGTGACCGACCTTCCCTTTATAGAAAAACACCCGAAACTCAAAAATGAATTGGTCCGATATGCGTTTCCGGATACATGGTATCTGTTTTTTCAGACTCGCAAACCGCCGTTTGACAACCTCAAAGTCCGTCAGGCGATCAGCCATGCGATCGATCGCGAGACGCTGTGCCGCACCGCGCTCCGAAACACCGGGGTTCCCGCTTATGCCATGTTGCCAGCCCAATTCCCCGGTTCGTCCGAAGAACAACTGAAAACCATTCAGCGTTACGACCCCGTTCTGGCCAAAAAACGGCTCGCCGAAGCCGGATACCCTAACGGAAAAGGGTTTCCTGCGATCGAACTGTGGATGGGAAAAGCCAGCCCACAGCTCAACTATGTGGCACAGGCGATTCAGGGCATGCTTCTTTCCAACCTCGGTATTTCCGTTCGATTGCGCGCCTCCGAAGACAAGGTGTACCGCGATAATATGTATCAATGGAATATCCCGATGGGGCTGGGCGGGTTTAATGCAGACTATCCCGATCCGAACAACCTTTTGGCGATGGTCTGGCGTTCACAGCCGCGTGGCTATGGTCGTCAGGACTGGAGCAACCCGGTATTCGACAAACTGGTGGATACCGCCGCCTTCGAGGTGGACTCGGCCAAGCGTCTGCCGTTATACCGGGAAGCCGAAAAAACGCTCGTAGAGGACGTCGGGGGGGTCTTTCTATTTCACAACCTGACCTCCGAACTCCGCAAACCCTATGTAAAAGGGCTTAAAGTCAACAAATACGGGTACTCGTTTTTTACATGGATCGGTATGGTTCATACCCATTTGTATATCGGAAAACGATAAAGTAGAGGCAACCTTTGTGGTGCCCTCTGCCGAAATAAAAGGGAGAATACGATTGGTCACGGAAGAGGATGTGCGACGGTATCGAGAAGACGGCGTGGTATGTCTACGGCAGGCGTTCGATCCGGCTTGGGTGAAGACGGTTGCCGCGGGAGTGTCGCGTAATCTTGCGGAACCCAGCGACTATGCCGGAACGCTCAAGGCGGGTGAGGACGACCGGGGTGGTTTTTTTGACGACTACTGCAACTGGCAACGTATTCCGGAATATCGGCGTTTTGTATATGAGTCGCCCGCTGGCGAAATCGTGGGTAGACTGATGGAGTCTTCGACGGCTATTTTCTATCACGAGCATCTCCTTATCAAATGGCCCGGCACGCACAAACGCACGCCATGGCATCACGATCAGCCTTACTATCCGGTCAACGGCTGGCAAAACTGTTCGCTTTGGATGCCGCTCGACCTCGTGCCGGCAGAGGCGTGCGTGCAATTTGTGGCCGGATCGCATCGCTGGGGACGTTGGTTCGTACCCCGAAAATTTGCTTCCGAAAAAAACTATCCGCTCCACGATTCCGGCTCGACACCCGTCATCGAAGGGGTAACGCTCGAAGATGTTCCGCCTGTCGCCGAACGTCCGCAAGACTACGAAATACTGACGTGGGACATGCAACCGGGCGATGTCATCGCCTTTCACATGCTGGCGCTACACGGCGCGGACGGAACACGTATGCTTGAGACGCCACGCCGCGTACTGGCTACCCGATGGCTCGGCGACGACGCGCGTTTTGCCACTCGCCCGTGGGAAATATCCCCAACGACCACCGGTGGGCTTCGGCCCGGCGATCCGATGGCCTGCGAAACATTTCCGACGGTGTGGAGGATGTAGGGGGGCGGCATCGACCCCGCCCAATAAAGAGAAATCGATTCGATAAAGACTCGAAGAAAGGGTGTCATCCATGCAACTGACCATATTGGGGGGTGGCAACACGGCGTTTGCTACGGCGGCGCGGCTTACCTTGTTTGGTCATGACGTCGTTCTGTACGAACTGCCGGCATTTTCCGCCATGCTGGATCCCATGCGCCGGGACCGCATCATCCATCTCAAAGGGGTCGGCGGCGAGGGGCCGGCAAAGATATACCGGATAGCTACGGACATCGAGGAAGCCTTGGCGGAGAGCGCGCTTATCCTCCTCATCGTGCCGGCCTATGCGCACGCACCGTTTGCCGAGGTGTGCGTACCACATCTAAGGGCAGGGCAGACCGTCGTGTTGATGCCCGGTACGCTCGGCTCGCTCGCGTGGGCAAAAACGCTATCGGCGATCGGCAAAGCCGGCGTCACCCTCGCTGAAGTGGATACAGCCCCTTACGTATGTCGTAAAACGGCCCCGGACACCGCCACGATATGGGGTGTCGTCAACGGTCTGGGTCTCGGCGTATTCCCCGCCGTCCGCACCGACGTCGTAAAACCGCTGCTGGAACCTCTATTCCCGGGCATCCGGACCTATCCCGACGTCATGGCTTGCGGATTGTCGGCCATGAACCCGGTGGTCCATCCCGCCGGGGTACTCATGAACGCCGGTCGCATCGAGTATGCAAAAGGGGAATTCTGCTTTTACGAAGAAGGCGTTACTCCATCGGTCGTAAAGGTCATCATGGCCGTCGATGCGGAGCGCCGGGCCATCGGCAATGCGCTCGGCTATACGCTTACTCCCGTCCACGAGGCGTTTGCCGACGCAGGTTTCGGACCTCGCGGCGATCTGTGGGCGACGATCAACGGCAGTTGGATGCTGACTCGTCTCAAAGCACCCGGATCGCTCGAAAGCCGGTGGCTGACCGAGGATGTCCCCTACGGACTTGCCGCATGGCACAGGCTGGGTGCGTTGTACGGCGTGGAAGCGCCCACCCTGCGGGCGTTGGTGGACCTTGCCGGTCCGGTTATGGGGTTCGATGGATGGAAAGCCGGACGCGGCCCCGAAGAACTCGGTATCGCGGGGTTGTCGCGAGAAAAATTGACTGCATATTTGCAAGAAGGATAAAACACAAAAGTCCTGCGTCATCGACAAAAGGAGCCACCATGCAAACTTCCAACGAGGAAGAGCGACAATACCTCGAAGAGTACAAAAAGGTGTTGAGCAACCTTGCCGCCATAGCCTCCGAACATCCGGAAATGATCGGTATGCTGCGCGCGGCGCTAAAACAAAACGCGAGCCTCACGATTACCGATAGTCCGGGGGTTGTCGCGGAGATGCAGCAACTTACTGACAAGGTAGACGCTTTTCTGGCAGCTTGTCAGTCGGGCGAGGTGAGACCGGAAGATTTTATTCTGGAAGAAGACAAACCGGAAAAGCCTCCGGACTTGTAAAACCGATAGTTATTCCTCGAATTTCCGTTTTGTCTTTAGCGTCACCTCCGCACTTGTTCCCTTGCCCGGGGTGGAGATGATCCGGAGGGTTCCGCCAAATTGTTCGACGATCGACTTGCAGATCGGAAGCCCCAGCCCTGTGCCGCGATCCGGCCATTTGGCGGTAAAAAACGGATCGAACACCCTCGGTAGCACTTCCGGGGGAATACCGATCCCCCGATCGCTCACTTCCGCAACGATTGCCGTTTCCCCCTCGATCTCAAGCATCCAGGTCCGAAGCGTCACCACCGCCTGTTCGGGCGTCATGCCGGCGGCCAGACCCTCCTCGGTAGCATCTCGCGCATTGACCAGCAGGTTCAGAAATACTTCTTCCATGGAAAATGGGTTGATGTCCACTTCCGGCATATCGTCGCCGAGCATGGTTTGGAGAACCATACCGCGCGAGCGAAACTGTTCTTCGATCAGCCCTACGGCAGAGCGCGCCACGTCGTTGATCCGTGTGGGCTGTGTTTCGGGTTTGCCCGCCTCACGCGAAAACAACCGGACATGCTGGATGATATGCGTCATCCGATCGGCCTGGTCGATGATCAGGCTAAGTTTTTCGCGTATCTTGTCCGGTGGGAGTGCCCATCCCCGGTCGATGGCAAGCGTCAGATGTTCGGCCAGACCGCGTACCCCGACCAGCGGTTGATTGAGTTCGTGCGCCATGCCAGCCGCCATTTCTCCGAGCGACCGCAACCGGTCGGCGCGTATGGACAGGGTTCGTTGCTCTTCCAACTCCCGGCGAGTCGCGGCGTTTGCGGCTTCGGCATGCAGACGGGCTATGTCTGAGCGGTTGAGAAATCCGGCATACCACCAGATCATTACAAAAAAACATATGATGATAGAGACGACAAGCAGCGAGATGCCAAACGCAGGGTCGTAGAGCTTTAATCGTTCGCCTTCGAGTCTCAGCCATCCGAGCAGACTGGGTATGGCGATCACGGCAACGGTAAGTCGTCTTGCCATGGCCCCACCCGCACCGTCGCTTGTCAGGATCGCCATCATGCTCCGGTCCGGACGTGCGCATACGATGCCGAGACAAAGAATCAGAAAAACCACAGCGGTAGACAGCGACATACCGGTAAACGAAGTCAATCCAAACGAAGCGTATACATGACCGATGATTGCCAGCAGCACAAGCATCCCGGCACTGAATCCCAGCGTTTGAGCGGGCCAGCAGCCGCAGCGTGTTTCGGGAACCAGCAAGGGGAGTGCAAGAGACGCCATCAGCCCGGCCAGGTGGGTCAGGACAAACGAAGAGGGTGGGGGAGAGCCGAGAGGCAGATCGCTGCCGGGGTCGGACACGCCGCGCAGTAGCGCATCTGCTTCGACAAACCCTGCGGCGAGCGCCAACCCTGCGGCGATCCACCGGAGCGGGACGGAAAGATCGCTGGGCGCGGACAGACCGCCGTCAGGTTTGCGGACCGAGACGAGCAGCCACAGTGAGATGCCGGCGGTTATAAACACGGCAAGGGTAGTAAGCGGCGTGTCTTGAAAAATCGGCGCTATGGTCGAAGGCGGGGCGAACAACCATAGGACAATCCCTGTCGCGCCAAAAACGACGGCAAGCACCGCCGACACGCGCGAGACGGTCGTCAAAAAGACGGCAACGGGGAGATTGAGAGATACTTCCATTGCCTGTTCCGGAGTAGCGGGAGACGATCCCGTGCTATTCGCTTTTTCCGATATACAGGCCGGCATAGGAAGGTGTCAGACCGGACCATCGACGGTCGCCGTATTTGTTGACATCGATGCCTTTTACGCGAGGTTTGTTCAACCCGGCGTTGACCATGTTAAACAAAAATACGCCGGCCGCCTCACGCGCGAGGATTTCTTCTGCCTCTTGATACATCGCCACGCGCCGTGCTTCGTCAAATTCGCGTGCCGCCGCATCGACCAGGCCATCGAAAACGTCGTTTTTCCAGTCCTGACGCCCGGCTCCGGCAGGCTGAGACCGCCACGGTACGGCGATCATGTCGCTGGGATCGGGATAGTCCATGTTAAACCAGAGAAATCCCCATGGGATCCGGTGGTTGACCATGTGGTCGTTAAATTCGTTGGCCGTCATGTTGCGTAGGGAAACCGTAATGCCGAGATGGTCTTTCAACCCTTGCTGTATGGCTACGACGGCCTGTTGTTCCAGCGGGGTGGGGGGCGAGCCGCGTACCCAGAGTTCGAGGGGAGGAACGCCTTTTCCATCCGGGTACCCGGCTTCGGCGAGTAACTTTCGAGCCAGTGCAAGGTCGAATGCCTGATGCGGTTTGAGCCGGTCCACTTGATAGCCGGGAAAGCCTTTGGGCAACATCCCGTACGCCGGCGTTGCCGTGCCGCTCATCACGATGTTACAGATCGACTCCCGGTCGATGGCATGGGCGATGGCCTGACGGAGTTTTACATTGTCAAACGGCGGTTTGTCGTTCTGAAAAATCAGATAATAGGTTCCAAAGTTGGGAAAGGTGTTAAGCTCTTTGCTCAACACGGGATCGTCGAGCACGCGAATAAAGTCGGGGCCATCGATACCAACGCGGTCAAACTCGTCGTTCTCGTACGCAGCCAGCCCACGCCAACCGCCTTCCACAAATTTGAAGTGCAACCGTTCCAAATATCCTTTGAACGGACCGTTGTAATGTTCGTTCAATGCAAAGGTCATATCTCGGCCTTTGTTCCAGTTTTCCAGCATCCAAGTGGAGTTGGACACGCAGTTGTCCGGATCGGTCCAGCGTGTTCCGAATTTTTCCACCTGCCAGCGCGGCGCGGGGACCGAGGTAAAAAACGCAAGGATATAGGGGAAATGCGACCAGGGTTCTGTTGTCTCGATGGTCAGTGTTGTTTCGTCGAGCGCCTTGACGCCGAGGGTGGCAGGGTCGGTGGTTTTGCCCGTGTTGAACGCCTGAGCGCCTTTGATGGGGTAATAAAAATAGGCAAAGATATTGCCCGAAGCCGGATCAAGGAGACGCTGGAACGACCATTCGAAATCGTAGGCGGTTACGGGGCGTCCGTCGCTCCATTTTCCACCGGGCCGCATCTTGATCGTCCATGTTTTTTTGTCCGGCCCGACGCTCCACGAGGCGGCGGCGGCGGGTTTGAGTTCGAGGTTATCGTCGAAGACCACCAACTGTTCGAACAAAAACGCGATAAACTGGGCTTTGAAAAGCGCGATACCCACGTCGAGCGTAGACGGTTCTACAAGCGCCTGGCGCAGGGTCTGCGCCGATGCCGGTACCGCATCCGCAGGCATGGTTTTGCCCACGCGGTTGACCATTTGCGCCCCGTCGCCCGCATCGGGCGTTTTTTCGGCGGAACCGCAGGCAGTGACCATGGCGGTCATAGCCCACACAGCGAGGATCCCCCAAACTCGGTTCATACCCTCCTCCGACCAACCGTCATCAGGTGCAACGCGCTTTTCTTTGGCATCGGATGTGCTATGTCGCGTGCCCTTGCGTTTTCATGCCCACCACATCTGCCCCGTCGGTTCGATAAGGAGGACCGATTTGAGCAGAGAGACGGCCTTCCGAAACCCTTCGTCTATCGACATAAGGCTGTCTTCGTGTTCGATGGATAGCGTGCCGTCGTATCCGGTCATCCGCAATGTGCTGACGAAATCCTTCCAGAACAGCGCGTCATGGCCGTATCCTACGGTACGGAAAAGCCACGCGCGGTTGAGTTCATCTTTGTAATGTTTGGTATCGAGCACGCCGTTGACACGGACGTTGGTGTCAAAGACCTGCGTATCTTTGGCATGGACATGGTAGATGGTCTTTGCCGCGCCGAGGACACGAATCGCCTCGATCGGGTCGATACCTTGCCAGAACAGGTGGCTTGGATCGAAATTGGCACCGATGTTGTCGCCACAGGCGGCGCGGAGTTTGAGCAGGGTCTCCGGGTTGTAGACTACAAACCCCGGATGCATCTCGAACGCCAGCCGGACGCCGTGATCGGCGGCATAGGCCGCCGCTTCGCGCCAGTAGGGGATAACGCTGTTTTCCCACTGCCAGTCGAGAATCTCCAGAAAATCCGGCGGCCACGGGCAAGTGACCCAGTTGGGGTGTTTGGCGTGCTCGCTGTCACCCGGACACCCTGAAAAACAGTTGACCGTATCGAGATCGAGTTTTTGCGCCAGCCGTATGGTGATCTTCAGCCCTTCTCGATGCGGAAGGGCGATTTCCGAGTTTGGATGCAGCGGGTTTCCGTGCGCGCTCAAGGCGCTGATGCCCAGATTCCGCGACGCGAGCGCCTCCCGAAACCGGCGCAACGCGGTCTCGTCGTTCAACAGCGTCTGTGGGTCGCAATGCGGTGACGCGGCATAGGCGGCTGCACCCAATTCGACCATGTCCAACCCGGCGGCGGCAATATGGTCGAGCGCCTCTTCGAACGGTTTCCCGGCAAACAACACCGTCAGTACGCCAAGCTTCATGGAGCAACCTGCGCCACAGGGTCTACTTATCCGAAAACGCCGCGTCAAACGCCACATCGGAAGCCGGGAAATCGACGCTGTGCGTAAAGGCACACGCTTCTTCGGCTCCGTGTTCGCGGTGCATCCCGCTGTCTTCCCACTCGATCGACAAGGGACCGCGATACCCGATTTCATTGAGTGCCCGGATGATTTCCTCAAAATCGATACTGCCCCGGCCCAACGAGCGGAAATCCCAGAACCGGTCCGGATGACCAAAGTTGAGGTGTCCGCCGAAAACGCCTGCGCGTTTGGGTTTGTCGGACCACCACACGTCTTTCATGTGTACATGATAGATACGGTCTCGGAACGTACGGATAAAGGCGACATAGTCTACACCCTGATAACCCAAATGACTCGGATCGTAGTTGAAACCAAACGTTTTTCGGCCTCCGAGTGCGTCTATCGCCCGTTGCGCCGTGACGATGTCAAAGGCGATTTCGGTCGGGTGTACCTCAAGACCGAATCGGACGCCCACTTTGTCAAACGTATCGAGAATAGGGTTCCATCGTTTTGCAAAATCCTTGAAACCGTTTTCTATCGTCTTTGCGTCCACGGGGGGGAACGAGTACAACAAATGCCATATCGATGAACCGGTAAATCCATTGACCACCGAGACGCCGAGGTTGGCCGCGGCTTTGGCGGTCAACTTCATCTCGTCGGCGGCGCGACGACGTACCCCTTCCGGGTCTCCGTCACCCCAGACATGCGCAGGCAGGATGGTTTTGTGGCGTGCGTCGATATTGTCGCACACTGCCTGACCGACCAAGTGATTGCTGATGGAAAACACCTGCAGGTCGTACTTCTCCAGAATCTTGCGCTG
>VGJU01000066.1 GCA_016867335.1 Candidatus Zixiibacteriota bacterium
GCAACCCGTTCTAACCTTCAGGAGACTTCTTACATGGCGCAGGTCAGCATCATCCGGCACAATCCCATTGCCGTATTCTCGAATCCGGTCGAAGTCGTTGTCAAGGACGACCGCAATCAGGTCTTCCGCATGGTCGAACCCAGCGGCAACGTGGGAACGCAGTACCCCAACGACGTGGGGTCCGAGTGGTTCGGAACCATCGAAAACCTGAAAAAAGGTCTCGACTTGTGCGGTGTTCACTGGTCCGACGTATACAAGACCGATGTGTTGTGGACCACCCCGTCGAGGGACCGTGACGTGTGCGACAAACGCAAAAATGATTTTAACACGATATACGGCTCCATGATCAACGCGGTGACGGGTGGACCGCTTCGCTCCAACCGAATGGCACGGTTTACCCATCCCGAAGGGTTCCCCGACCCGCGCGCACTGTTCGAAGTCCAGATTCGCGCCATTCGCGGGGCCCATGTAAAAATCGGCGGTGGCAAAATCGATCACGGCTACTGGGTAGATCATCAGCCGAGCGGCGCATCGGTCATGCACAAACGCGGCGACGAAACCATCACGACGCTGGGACCCGATCTTGCCAAAGAGACGGAATTTGTCCTCGAAGAACACTATGCAAAAAGTTTTGCCGAGCAGGGGATCGACTTCCGAAAACAGACGGTGTGGATGGAGATTCTCGTCGGGGTGGACGATGCACCGGAGAAAGCATGGGACCGCATCGAAATCGTGCGCCGTGTGTTCGAGAAGTATTTCGGAGAACACCGCCCCGCTGGGTTGATCTATCCCGTGTCGCGCATCCCCAACTTGGACGGTATTGTGGAACCTCAGCCGCGCGTGGTCTCCGGGGATGTCGAAGTCATCCGCTCCGGATATATGGAACATGGCTTCAGCACGTGGAACGCGATCCGCTATGGCGGCGTTACCGAGGTGATGGTCAGCGCAGTAGGCGGCAACGAGGCGGGCGTCATCCTGAATACCATAGACAGCCGGATCAAGGAAGCCGGTGGCAACGGTCTCAAGGAGGACGGTATCTTTAACAACGCCTATATCGTCACCCAAAACACGTCCGAAGCCAGCCGGACATGGCTCAAGACGTTTAACGCTTCGTTTGGTGCGTACTATGCCGGCGCCGCGCCGTCGGCCCGCACGGGCCAGTTTATGGGTGGGATTCAGCAAAAGGAATTTGACTGCGGCGTGTCCAACCGCTCGATCTTTGCGCGGTAAACCTACGTCGGCCAAACCCTCAGACGCTCTGCTCAAAACCCGCTTTTTCTCGACGACCGAAAAGCGGGTTTTTGATTGTCAATTGAGGTCCGAAGAACCGAGTCATACAGGCAGTCGGCAGGATGCCAAAACCCGCAGCAGCCTTTCCCCACTACGGCCTTGCCGGAATGAGTCCGATCTGTTGCATCATCGACAACGCGTCGGGCAGTTCCCACTCCTCCGCGATCTTGCCGTCGACAAACCGGCTGATAACGATCAACCAGACGTTTATGGGTTTTCCCGTGGGGGGAATACCCATAAACGGTCCCTTATGCGTTCCTCTGACCGTCACACGCTATACGACGCGGTCGCCGTCGGCAATCAGGTCTTCGAGCGTATAGTGCACATCCGGAAACGCAGTCACAATCTCGGCGATATAATCCCGGATCGCCCGATGTCCCTGCACCGGTCCCCGAAGTGCCCAAAACGGAAGAAGTGCATGTCATGGAGGAGACGTCATGACTCCGCCCCTTTTTCCGAGGTTCTAGCAGTTGGACCCGCGTGGACAGGTAGGCGTGGTATGGCGCGTATTCCGGCTTCAGACCCAGCTTATCTTTTCACAGCGTATCGTCTGGTTTCTCGGTGCCATCGTGCTGTACATCGGCGTACTGTATGCCATCAACACCTTTGTCGCCGAAGACCCCATGGACATGGACGATATGTACATCATGGTACTCACCCTGCCGGTAGCGGCGTTGTCTTTGTATCTCAACATGCAGACGATCGTAAACGAAAAGGAACAGCGCACGCTGGAGGTCATGTTTACCACGGCGGGGTCGCGCTACAAGGTGTGGCTACTGCGGCTCGGCGCGCTCAATGCCCTATTGGCGCTGATCGGTTTGGGCATAAGCGCGCTCGTGTTTTTTACCTTTATGGACTTTTCCATCCCCGGCATGGCGGGTAGCATATTTGCGACCGCTTTTTTAATCGGCAATGTGACGTTGTATTTTGCGGTGCGGATGCGGAGCGGGCTGGGCGCGGGCATGGTCACGGCGCTGACCGTGTTTTTGCACGTAGTGACATCCGGTATGCTCGAGCTGGGTGTAACACGCTACTTCCTGTTTTTCAACCCCTTTAGCCCACCCAATCAGACAGACCCGACAACATGGGATTTGTGGGCGTGGCAAAATCGGATCGGCGTCCTGCTGGCAGGGGTTGTATTGCTGTTTTTTGCGATCCGCGGTATGGACCGCCGCGACCGGCTGTTACGGTGAAACCGATTTTATTTTATCGCAAACAACCGGTTTCGAGCGGGCAGAGAAATCTGATGCATATAGTGGTGTGTCGTCACGCCCGGCGCAAGCGTGGTGGGCACTTCCAAGATAAAATCCGCAAAATGCGCGGCATTGAACGCCACAAACCCCAGCGACAGCCCATCCACCACACGAGCATGTCGCTCCGTAAGATCGGGAAACGCTACCGGTCCCGTATCTACCTGATAGATCGTAGGTTCACGCCGGGTATTCATCGTCTTAACGGGATATTCGATAATCGCCCGCAGTTTTGTCTCCTCGTTCCATATCTCCGTTTGCGCCACCAACGGATAGAACGCCCGCGTCGCCTCAAGAATCGCCTGTAGGTCGGTCAACTCCTCGTAGCGCTTTGCGTCCGTCAAATGATAAATCTGCCCGTCCCACATACGCTCGGAAGCCACACAGGATTTGTAATGTGGATTTACGGCGGCCTTGCGTCGATAAATAACCCCGTATTCGGGACCGAATATCGGCAGAAAATCGTAATTGTCTCGGTAAAACAGATCGCGTTCCGCAAACGTATCCTCGCTTTTGCAGGAACCGGTCTGAATGTAGTCTTCCGTCTTACCATCGGTTTCGTCGATGACGCGGGTACGCGATTCCACCCAGAATCGCACTTCGTTGGAGGTTGCCTTGCCGATAAGAAACGACCGTCCGTAGTCGAGAGGAGTCATGGTTTCTCCAGGAAAAGAGGGATCGAGAAGGGCATGAAAACAGCCCGATAAAGCCACACCGCGTATTTTTAAACACACCGGATCCGGACGACCGTCCCATCCGCCAGCGCGCAGATGACACTGTTTTTCACGGGATGGGCAAAGAGTACCTTTGCCGGAAGTGGGAGCGAGCCGGTCGATCGTCCTGTTGGGTCGTGCCGGAGAAGCCGGTCTTCCGCTACGGACACCGTTTGGTCTCCCACGACCGCCATGGTGTGTATTCGGTTGGCGACGGGCGCGTACCAACGGATACTGCCGTCCCATGCCAGACGGTACAGCAGGCCGAATTCGGTGGCTGTGGCGATGCCGTCGGGCGTGGCGGCAAGCCCTGCGACTTCGCCTGCTACGCTCAATCGCCACCGCTCCGCTCCTTCTTGGGGCGAAACGGCGTATATCCACCCGTCTTCGGTTCCGTAGACGATCTCCCGGAGGCCGTCGCCGTCCACGTCGATGAGGGTCATGTGGGTAAGACCGTTGCCACGTCGGGGTGTGGTGGCGTTGCCTTCCGCGCCCACCTGTTCCAGTGTGGACCAGCGAAACGAGCCGTCCGCGTGATGTACGGTAAGCGGGGTCGAGTAGACGTTGCCTACCATCACCTCGCCCCGTCCGTCGCCATCCGCATCCTCGACGATCAGCCGCGTGATGGGATGATACCTCACCCATGTCGCCCAAAGCGGTGTCCCATCGCCGACAAAGGCGTTGACAAACCATCCGGCGGTCCCGGCCACCACGGCGCTGTGTCCATCGCCGTAGAGGTCAGCCGTTGCAATGGCGGTCACGGCTGCGCCCCGTGCCGAGATGTTTTTGAGCGTCCGTCGCCATCTTTCCTGCCCGGTCACCGTGTCGAGGGCGATCAGCGTGGATTCCGCGGTTCCTATCATGGCGACTTCGATCCCGTCGCACATCGCCAGTTTGGTGGCGGTTACGGGTTGTCCGGCGGAGAATCGCCACATCACCGCACCGGTCGCCGAAAATAGCGTAGCCGTCCCGTCTTCGCCGCCACACAGCACCGCCGTGTCGGTTGCGTCAAGCGCGGATACGCCCGATGTAGCCATACTCCAATCGGCGACAAGACCACCGGATATCGGTTCGTCGACCGGATAAAAACCGGGATAAGGGATACCACACCGAACGGTCATCGCGGTCTTCAGATGTCGGGCGATCGGGCTGGCGGCAAGCGGAATCTCGGCAGGGGCGCGGTCAAAACGTTCCCATATCGTCACACCGCCGGGAACCGGGTGACCAAACCGTTCGATGCCGTGTACGGCAAGGGTCTGGCGCGACGCGGTCAGCGTATAGAGCGTTCCCTCGATGGTGACGGTCCCCAGCGTATCGGTCCCGACACCCAACACGGTCACGGTGTCTCCGTCTTCGATTTTGACCAGCCCCGCGCTCAGCCGCTGCGCGGTAATATCCGGATGGGGTGTGAACAGGTTGACAAACCGGATATCTTCGCCGGGTTCGAGCGTCTTGGCGACGGTTTGGTGCAGCACATGAATCGGGCCGGTTGCATAAGGATAGGCGGACCACCGGCTTCCGGGATGATCGTCGTCGATCAGTGTCTGCGGAATGGCGTCGAGGTTGTGGATAAAAAAGTCCACCCCTTGCTGGTGAAGTCGGGTGAGGGAGCCGTTTTGTTCCGGGGTTCCCACCAGCCGCCATAGACAGCGACAGCGATAGTCGCCGACAACGGTGGCACGGAGTCGGTCCACGACAAGCAGATACCGACCTTTTCCCCAAAAGATATGCCGTTGCCAATCCACGCCGTTGTAGCCTGCCGCTTCGGTCATGAGCAGACCGCCAGCGGGGCTGTCCTGACGATAGACGAGTGAGGCGAGCGGTGGAATCGTCACGCCGTCGCCGGGAGGGTCCAGCACGCCCTGCCCGTCGCGGAGTACGACGATGGCATTGTGGTATTTCGGCGCGGCCCGGATATAATCACCGTCGGCGAGCCACGCACGGTTGCGCCAAGTCAACCGTACAATGGCGTTGGCGTCTTCATGTCCGTGACAGAAAGTTCCTGCCCCATCGAGCAACAGATATTCGTCTTCCGGATCAAAAGAGGTGCGCAGCGCGATCTTGTCGAAATATACCCTCGAATCCACGGGACGGTGCGTTTCCGGTGCATTACGCTCCACCCACCGAAGCCCGGCGTCGGGCAGACGCATCGCCTGAATACCGGTCAGACCGTCGGGGCGGACGGGATCGACGCCTTCGAGGGAAAAACCTTCGTCCGTAAACCGTACCCCTGCATACAGGCCGTGTAGGGCATGGACGAGCGACGGGCGTTTGCTCTTGCCGAGCCAGTTGAGCGTCCAGAGATGTTCCGGGTTGCGCGTGGCCCACGTGGAGACCATAAGCGGCCAAAGATGCCCCGGCCATCCTGTCGCCGAAAAATCGGCATAACCGGAAGTATCTCCATACCCGGCTTCGCTCCGCATGTTGTCTACGGTCAACACTGCCAGACGACACAGATCGGCTATCGGCCCCCGGAGATAGCGGTTATCGTTTTTGTACATGAAATATAGAAAGGTATGAAAGGGCGTGAGCCATGCGTACCCCACACCGGCGTCGTCGTTGGGTTTGTAACTGTCGCCCTGTCCGTCGAAGATGCGGTCTACAGCTTGCATGGCAACGTCGAACCCGTGAAAATCGTATCGTCTGGTCAGATAGTCATGCCCTGCCGCAAGATCGAGACCGATAAACGTGGCATGGTTTTGACGCGGTTCGCCGGGAGGGGTGACGTCAGGGCGCAGATAAAACAGTCCTGCCAGATGGTCAAGCAACGCGCAGAACATTGTCGCCACGCTCTTCCGGGCTGCATCGTCGTAAAACGGACTGTCTTCCACCAAGTCCCAGAGGTGAATAAAATGGTGTAGTCCGAAAAAGGTGTGATAGCTTTCGGGGTGTTCGACACGCTCTTTGGCAAAAAGGGCGATGGAGCCTTCGAATATCGGTGGAATTGCTTTTCCCCATCCCGGATGATCTGTAAGGTAGAAATACCAGAGACAGTTGAACACCTGTCCGCCTCGGAACGGAGAGGCCGACCAGTCACCGCTCCAGAGCGCGAGGTCCGCGCGGATCATCTCGTCGATTCGATCCGGGTCGGGAAAAGCGGGCAAATCGAACGGCAGACGGTGCGCGTGAACACGTGTAAGATCGCCTTCCTGCGTGTGGATGACCGATTCAAACGCGCCAAGAGCGGCGGCAAGGTGTTCCACACCGCTAGCCCCAACCGTAATCACGTTATAACCGAAACCAAACGGATCGGACACCGATTTGACAAAGTATCCGCCGTCGCCGGGAAAAAAAGTATCGACAAAGGAGCAACGCATACGGTACAGCCGTGCCATCACTGCGTTGTCGGTCAGGTTGCCGCAGGCTACCAGTGGGCCGTTGCGGTACATCGACTCGTCAAATGCGTTATGCGGGACGATGCGGGGTTTGCAGTCGCCGTAGAGTTCGAGCGTTTCGGCAACACGGCGGACCGCATCGTGGTCGGTCATGCTGTCCGGGACGACGATGGTCAGGTCGTCCGAGGCGTGTAGGGATGGAAAACGGCGTGGTCGTGCGGGGGTGAAAACGGGCATGAGTCGCTCTTTCCGCGAGAGGCTGGTATCCGTTTATGCGCCCGCAGGGTCTGCCGTGGTTGCTGCGGTTTGTATTAAAAGCAGGTCTGGAAGGATTACCCAACATGAGGATGTCCAAAAAGTAATACGGACGGGTTTTGAATGCGATACATTTATGACAGCGACGCTTCGAAAAATGCGCTTGCCGCCTCTTGGGTGGGACGTTACCTTGCAAACCAGAGTTTTCCGCTCCCCTCTTCCCCGTACCGGAGGCGCTTTCCATGTCAAAACTTGAGCAGGTAAACACCACCGATATTTTAGACGCCATCCGTCTCGGGTGTCGGACCATGTCCGGCGTATTCAATGCCGATGACCGAGACATCCCCTTTTTTGGCTCACAGGTATGGCCTGACGCGCGGTTGAGTTTCAGCTCTGCGCATTCGGAGGCGCACGTCCCGGGGCGTCATCTCAATGCGTTGCTCAACGCAGAGGGAGCGGCCGGTATCGAAATCGACGAGGATGCGGTGGAAAAACATGCCCGCGCGGCCTTTTTTTCGTACGAAGGCCCGGTTGCCTTGCCACTCAACCGCGAACGCATTGACGGTCCGTTGACGAATTTTATACCACACAACATCCGTGAGGGATTTCACGCGCTCTATGCGCTGGCGCTATACCGACGTTCCGACCGGGCGCAGGAGGTCGCCGCGTCAAGCATCCGGGCGATTTTTTATTTGTGGGATCCGGTAAAAGGATGGAATCGGGCGGCGATAGAGGGGATGGGACTCAAACTTCACGATTCTACGTTTATCATAGGCGTTGCACGTTGTATCGGCCCGCTGGTCAAGTATTACCGAGCGACCGGTTACGGTCCTGCCTTGGAGTTGGCGCTTAGACTCAAGGAAAAGGCGATCGCCGAGTTTTTTCTGCCCGATGGCGGCTATGACCGAGAAACGTTTGGTACGCACACGCATTCGACGACGTGCGTTATGTCGTCGCTGGCCCAACTGGCCGATCTTACCGGCGACGGTCCGCTGATAGAGCGGGTGCGGACGTTTTATAACAACGGTCTGTTTCAGATTCGGGATGCGTTGGGTTGGGTGATCGAAAACAGCGGGGATCAGGCCAACCCCGATTTTGGCGAGATCAACAACACGGGGGACATTCTGGAGACGGCGCTTATCCTCGGTCGGTGGGGCTATACCGAATGTTTTCAGGATGCCGAACGTATTCTCCGGGGGCATTTGTTGCCGTCACAACTGCGTGATACTTCCTTTATCTCCGAACCGCCCAACCCGGATGGAGAAGACGGGAGACGCCGAATGGCAGATCGGCATCTCGGCGCGTTCGGATTTCCGGCCCCATACGGCCATCTGCCGCTGGGCAGAAAAAACATCAGCTTTAACCTCGATATTGTGGGCGGCGGTGTGGCGTCCTTGTGCGAAGCGTACCGCGAGATCGCCACGTTTGACCGCTCCGGTCACCGGGTCCATCTGTTTTTCGACCATGAAACGCCGGATATCAAAGTGACTTCTCCCTACACACAGGGGCGTTTGCGTGTGCGGATCAAGCGCCCCGCCCCGCTGTGGGTGCGCATACCGGGCTGGGTAGCGCCGGATGCGATAAAGGTCCAGGGAGCCGAAGAACCTCTCCGTCCGACAGGCGGGTATCTGTATTTTGCCCAACCGCCGGTCAACCGAGAGATCGTGTTCGACTTTCCGCTCACCAAATCCGAAATCACGCTCAATCACCGCACGCGATCCATCCGGGTTCGTCTGGTCGGCGACGCCGTGGAGGCGATGGAGGACGTGGGGGCGGAGTTTACCTACTTTGAAAAGATATTTTAGATTTTGGAGAGCGGCTCATGGAATTACCCATGCGCAACAAAGCGCCGGATCATGGCATTCGGATTCCGTTTGAAGACCTTGCCCAATTTGTCGCCGATGTTTTTGTTCGTGCCGGCATGTACCCGCATGACGCCCGTCTGATGGGTGAGACGCTGGCGAGCGCGGATCAGCGGTGTGTCTATAGTCATGGCACGATGCAAACACCCGGATACGTCCGCAAGATCCTGGCGGGTGATATAAATCCTTGTCCTACCGTCACCGTGATTTCCGAGACGGACACAACCCTCGTGCTGGACGGCGATGGCGGTTTGGGGTATTTCCCCAGTTTCAGGGGAACCGAAGTCGCTATTGCAAAGGCCAAGCAGCACGGGGTCGGCGTGGCGACGACACGCAATCATCATCACTTTGGCGCGGCGGGGCATTACTCCCGGATGGCGCTTCCGCACAACTGTATCGGACTGGCGGTTTCCGCGCACCGCTATGGGCTGGATCCAGCCCATAGCCTTATGAATGCCAGTGGTGGATCGCCTATGAGCATCGCTTTTCCGACGCGGACACAGCCACCGCTTGTACTGGACATGGGGGCGACGTTTTTGCCGACCGAGACCGAATTGATGGAAAAATACCACTCGGTATTTATGAAAAGTCTCGGACTCGGTGTGGCGTTTCAGGCGCTGGGTGGAATTTTGGCCGGGATATGGATTTCGGAGTTGGAAAGACCCGTCTCGAAATGGGAATCGAATCAAGGCGCTTTTATTGCGGTGTTTAGCGTCCGACACCTGATGTCCGTGGACCAATTCGAGTTGTCGCTGGACAACTTTATCCGTCAGGCGCGACAGATGAAACCGTTTCCGGGCATGTCTCAGACCGAACTGCCCGGCGGCATGGAATGGCGATGGGAACGCGAACACGAAATGATCGGCATTCCCATCGCCGAGACCCACCAAGAGGCGCTCCAAGAGATTGCGGACGAGACCGGGGTCATCGCACCGTTCGATTTGTTCGAACACACCCGGTTTTGATCATGTCGCTTTTTCGTTTTCCATCGCAAGGGCACGCGGAAAGAGGATGTTGTTTTCTTTGTGGACTTGCCGATGCATATCGTTTTCAAGATCCACAAACGTTTCCAGCAGAGCGCGATACGTGTTGCACGCCCAATCCGGCGGATTGAACCCGTCCGATAGGTGTCTTAGCGTGTCCAGCGCGGCTCCTGCTTCGTCGTGTTCCACCTCCATCTGTCGAATGGGATTTGCAATCGACCCGCAGTGAAATGCAGGTGTTGTCTTCGACACTTCCAGTTTTCGGATCATTGGAAACAGAATCTGTTCTTCTTTCATCATGTGGCTTTCCATCTCGCTCAAGAGACCCCTAAATACGGCTCTGATTCGACCGAGACGAGCATCTTTTCTGCCATGAGCCGACCCCACCTTTTCGGTCATGGCGTCTATGCGGGGAAGTTCGGAACGCAGATAAGCGTGGTGTGTCTGCTCAATGTGGTCGGCCAGTTCGGTAAGCGACACGGCGGCAGCATCGACGGATGGCTCGTCTGTGGAGGGCGGAATAAAGCCTTCCAACTCCGCTATAAGCGAGCCCACATCCATTCCCTTCTGCCGACAAGCCTCGTCAAGCGTCTTGCGTCCCCCGCAACAGTAGTCAATCCCGGCTTTTTCGAACACGCGCGAAAGCGCCGGTTGACGACTTACCAGTTCTCCCACCGTGTCTTGGCTCTGAAATGTGTGCATAGCGTTCCCCTTTTTTGTCTGCCCCCCTTTCAACTCTTAGCAAATTTTATGCCGGTTGTTTGCCGTATGTCGAGAAAAGGAATAAAAAACCGGGATGGAGAAAACACATCCCGGTGTGTACATAAGAGCGCTGAGTAGTTTTACGTTTAGCCCGAAAGATCGAGTATCTGCTGTAGATGACGCGATACGTATTCGGGCGACAACGTTCGGAGCATGAGGTCCGAATACGGCGGTTTGGAAAAGTGTCTTACCAAATCTTTACGCTGTTCTTCAGTATGCGCGTGACCGATCAGCCCCATATTGAGCATCCGCCGCCGGTTGCCGCCACCAAGCGAGTTGTGTACGGTCTTCAAGTTGAAGATACACAGATCGCCGGGAAAATTCTCCGGCGCTATGCAGGGAACCTCTTCGGGACTTATACCCCACTTGCCGTACGTATCCTGATTGCCTTCCCACCCGCCTTTGTGCGATCCCGGGATATAGCGCAATGCCCCCGTATCCGCCGTCAGGTGATCCAAATACATCGCCATTTTAGCGTGGACGTTGGGGT
The DNA here is from genome assembly GCA_016867335.1 of Candidatus Zixiibacteriota bacterium. GTDB lineage: Bacteria > JAAXHH01 > JAAXHH01 > JAAXHH01 > JAAXHH01 > VGJU01. The sequence continues at coordinate 10,941 of VGJU01000066.1, forward strand.
TAAATGTCGCGTCCGGATGCCACATCCCACCGGCGACATACAATTCTCCGGCACTGCCCAGATAATTGTAATTCTCGCCCAGCACAGCCGTAAGCATACCGTCTACTTCCGGATGTTCGAGGATCGAGCAGAGGATTTCGCTCGACTCCAGCATCTGGCCGCACCCGGATCGTTTGGTTCCGTCATGCACCACGCCGTTTTCGCGGAATATCCGCTCGAAATCCGCCTCGATCTCTCCGATCCGGTCTGCCAGCACACCCGGCAGAATCAGAAAGCCAAAATCCTCGAAATACTGCTTCTGATGCATTTGTTTTAATCTAAGCCCCATAACCACCTCCATGGTTACCTGTTTTCACCCATCCAAAATCCAACATCTAAAATCTTACCCGGTCTCCTCGGGCTGGAACGGTCACGGGACAGGTACGCAGGTCCCGGAGGGCCAGCGCCAGGGCTTCCGATTGATCGGGATTTCCGTGTACCAGAAATATGCCCTTGAGCGTATCGTCCAGTCCTCCAATCCAGTCGAGCAGTTCGTCGCGGTCGGCATGCGCGCTAAAGCCCTTGATGACGGTCACCTCGGCACGCCGGACAAATGGTTCTCCAAATATACGTGCCTCGTTGGCACGGTCCACCAGTTGTTTGCCAAGGGTGCCCTCTGCCTGAAAGCTGACGATGAATATCGTTTTGGCAGGGTCTTCTATGGTGTTCTGAAGATGGTGCAGCACCTGTCCGGTTTCGCACATGCCGGAAGCCGCGATGATGACGCAAGGTATACGCAGGTTGTTAAGTTTTTTGGACTCCTCCACATCCCTCGTATAAGTACGCCGTCGAAACCCGAACGGATCACCGGATTCCATCAGAAGACGGCAGGTTTCTTCGTCGAAACATTCCGGATGGAGCCGGAAAATGTCGGTCACATTGGCCGAGAGCGGGCTGTCTACAAAAATGGGCAGTCGGGTATTTTGCCGCTTAGCGTAAGCCGATGAAGCGTATAGACGATTTCCTGCGTGCGGCCGACGGAGAAAGCTGGGACGATCACTTTTCCACCCCGCCGGGCCGTACGGACGATAACGTCAAGCAATTCCTGTTCGACGTCGGCCAGGGCATGACGCAGTCTGCCGCCATAGGTGCTCTCGCTGATCAGATAATCCGCGCCTCTTATGCGTTCCGGATCCCGGATGACGGGCAGACCGGGCCGTCCGAGATCGCCCGTAAAGACCAGCCGTATCGTTTTCTTACCGTTTTGTATCGTAATGACGGAAAGCGCCGAACCCAGAATATGACCGGCATCGAGAAATTCCACCGTCACGCCGGGGATGGGACGAAAGGGACGATGATCCCCTGTTCCCCGGAAATAGTTGAGACATTCGACCGCATCGCACATCGTGTACAGCGGTTCGACCGGGGCGTGGCGGTGATTTTTCCGGCGGTTGAGGTATTCGGCTTCGCGTTCCTGAATATGCCCGCTGTCTACCAGCATGGCGCCGCACAGATCGCGTGTGGCGAACGTGGCGTGGATGTCGCGCCGCGAAACCCTTGTCTGACCAGCGACGGCGGGTTGCCGCTATGGTCGATATGCGCGTGAGACAACACCACCGCATCTATGGAGGAGGGTTCGAACGGGAAAACACGGTTACGTTCGAAGGCCTCTTTGCGATGTCCCTGAAACAAACCACAGTCTAAAAGCAAGCGAGCGTCACCCACCTGAAGCAAATGCATGGAGCCGGTAACGGTGCGTGTTGCGCCGAAAAACGTGAGTGAAACGGCCAATGCGTTATCCCTTAAGCAATTGTCTGCGAAGGTTCGAGCCGCTGCGCTCTGTCAGCGCGGCCTGAATTTCCAAAAACTCTCCGATATTTTCTTTTGTCACGATGCCCACCAGGCGACCATCTACCATCACCGGCATGGTGCGGCAGTCGCAGGCGCTGTCCTGCATCCGCACAAAAAGCGAGTGTAGCATGTCGGTCGGGGTGACGGTTTCGAAATCGGTATGCATGACCTCTTGTACCGGAACGTCACGTCCTTGTTGCGTCAGACCGGTAAGCAGGTCTTCCTGGGTGAGTATCCCTACCAGATTGCCTTCTTCCATGACTGGAAAATCTTTCTGAGAGCCGGCCAGTGTAAGCCGGATCGCGTCTTCCAGCGTATCGAAAGGCGACATGACCCGGAAGCTGGTAAGCATGGCGTTTCTGACCGGAATACCGTGAAGGGCGGATTTCAACTGGACGAGATTGGCCTCCTGTGAAGCGCCGATCCATACGAAAAAGGCGATAAAAAGCAGAAATGGCTGATACAGTAGACCGGCAAACGCAAAAAGAAGCGCCATGGCTTGCCCCAGACTGGCGGCAATCTGTGTGGCGCGGGTATAGTCCATGCGGGTGGCGAGCAACGCACGCACCACCCGCCCCCCGTCCATCGGAAAAGCGGGAAGCAGGTTGAACAACACCAGCATCACATTGGTAGTCAGCAGTCTTTCCGCCAAATGGTCGCTGTTCGGGTCAAACAGCACAATAACATCGGCGTCGCCGTTTGTCCATGTCAGACCGACCAACAGCAAAAGGGCAATGACTACGTTGACGGCAGGCCCGGCCAGCGCCACATAAAGTTCCTCGATCGGATTGTCCGGCATGCGTTCGAGCCGCGCCACGCCCCCGATCGGAAGAAGCGTGATGTCCCGTGTTCGGATGCCATAGCGGCGCGCCGTCAGCGCATGGCCGTATTCATGTAGCACCACGCACAAAAACAGCAACAACACATAGGCGATTCCGGACAATACGCCGATAGCCGTATGCTCCTGTTGCCACGAAAGCAATGCAACCCACCCGACGATCAAAAAAAAGGTGGCGTGGATATATACCCCAATGCCGGCAAATTCACCGATACGCCATGACCACCGCATGCTGTCCTCCGTAAACGCAACGGACCTTTTTACACCGCGCCTATGGTCGTGAATATACGACCGGATCGAGACAACTGGCAACTGCATAAGCGCAAATTGCCGGGTGAAGGGAGAAGTATGGAGGAAATACTGGAGATGACAAGCGGAAACTGGCACGGGAATTGCTCATCCGTTTATGGATAGAGATGCTCGGCATGCAACCGAAGACGGTTTTTACTTCGAACGCCATGGCTTGTCCGAAACCGAACGAGAGCGGGGACGATATGACGGACTTTGTAACCATAGACGGCAACGAGGCCGCTGTAAGCGTCGCCTACCGGGCCAACGAGGTCGTCGCCATCTATCCCATCACGCCCGCGTCGCCGATGGCGGAGCAGGACGACTCATGGGCGGCGGCGGGAAAAACCAATCTGTGGGGCAATGTGCCCGTCATCCAGCAGATGCAGTCCGAAGCCGGTGCGGCGGGTGCGGTACACGGCGCGTTGCAGACCGGCGCGCTGACGACCACGTTTACCGCAAGTCAGGGACTCCTGCTTATGATACCCAATATGTACAAAATAGCCGGAGAACTGACAGCTACGGTATTTCACGTTGCCGCGCGGTCGTTGGCTACGCAAGGTCTTTCGATCTTCTGTGACCACAGCGACGTGATGGCGGCGCGTAGCACCGTTTTTGCCATGCTGTTTGCCGGTTCGGTTCAGGAAGTCATGGATTTTGCGCTGATCACGCAGGCTGCCACGCTCAAAACGCGCGTTCCCTTTCTCCATGTTTTCGACGGGTTTCGCACCTCGCACAAAATCCGCAAGATCGTGCCGGTGTCTACCGACGATATGCAAGCCCTGATCGACGATCGGCTGGTACGGATGCATCGTCTGCGGGGACTTAACCCGGAACGGCCCGTCATGCGGGGTACGGCGCAAAACCCCGACGTGTATTTCCAGACGCGGGAAACGGTCAATCCCTACTATCTGGCTGCGCCGGAAATCGTGCAGAACGTCATGGACGACTTTGCCGCTCGCACCGGGCGATCCTACAGGCTTTTCGAATACTCCGGCGCGCCCGATCCGGATCGGGTCGTCGTGATCATGGGGTCCGGTGGGGAGACCGTCGTGGAGACGGCGGCGGCGCTCAACCGAACGGGTGAACGGGTAGGGGCGATCCGTGTCCGGCTGTACCGTCCCTTTTCCGTCACCCATCTGCTGGCGGCGTTACCGCCGACCGTGCGGGCGATAGCCGTGCCGGACCGGACCAAAGAACCCGGCAGTCTGGGAGAACCGCTGTATTTGGATGTGGTCGCCGCGCTTCACGAAGCCATTGCCGCCGGTGTTTCGCCTCTTGCCGATATGCCTCGTATCGTCGGCGGCAGATACGGGCTGGGGTCGAAAGAGTTTACCCCCGCCATGGTTGCGGCGATCTATGACGAGCTCAAAACGTCCCGCCCCAAAAACCACTTTACCGTCGGCATCGAAGACGACGTTGCCGGATCGAGTATCGACTTCGATCCCGATTTCGACATCGAGCGCGACGATACCGTCCGGGCCGTATTCTGGGGATTGGGGTCGGACGGAACCGTAAGTGCAAACCGGAACGCCGTAAAAATCATCGGGGAAGAAACACCGTACGATGTACAGGGCTATTTTGTATACGACTCCAAGAAGTCAGGAGCCGTCACCGTCTCTCATCTGCGTTTTGGTCCTCACCCGTTGCACAGTCCGTATCTTATCCAGCACGCCGGCTTTGTAGCGGTTCATCAGTTCGACTTTCTGGACCGGTATCCCGTGTTGGAGCGGATCGACACCGGCTCTGTTTTTCTGCTCAACAGTCCGTACGGTCCCGATGAAATATGGGACAGACTGCCGGCAACGGTACAACGTGAGATCATCGAGAAAGGGCTGCGATTTTTCGTGATCGACGGCTACCGTGTGGCGCGTGAATCGGGCATGGGCAACCGGATCAATACAGTCATGCAGACATGCTTTTTTGCGCTCAGCGGGGTATTGCCCAAAGAAGAGGCCATCGCAAAGATTAAGGAAAGCATCGTCAAAGCTTATGGCAAAAGAGGCCCGGCGATCGTGCGTCAGAACCACGAGGCCGTAGACCGGGCGCTCGATCATCTGTTCGAAGTGGCGATCCCCGAATCGTTCGTGCCCGGCTACACCCCGCCTCCGACGGTTCCGGAAGATGCACCCGTCTTTGTCCGACACGTGACGGGCGAACTGATCGCGGGCCGGGGCGATACGCTTCCGGTCAGCGCGTTTCCGGCGGACGGAACGTATCCGGTCGGCACGTCGCGTTGGGAAAAACGCAATATCGCCGCCGAAGCGCCGGTATGGGAACCGGACCTGTGTATCCAGTGCGGCTAATGTATACTCGTGTGCCCTCATGCCGTGATTCGGGCCAAAGTGTGTTCGTCCGAAGAGCTGTCCGGAGCGCCGGACGGGTTCAAGCCCACCGCCGCACGCTGGCGCGAATGGCCGGATTTGCGCTATACGCTTCAGGTCGGTGTCGAGGACTGCACCGGCTGTGCGTTGTGCGTCGAGGTATGTCCGGTGCGGGACAAGTCGATAGCGCGGCGTAAGGCGGTCAACATGCAGGATCAGCGCCCCTTGCGCGAACAAGGAAAAAAGGATTGGGACTTTTTTCTTTCGCTGGTCTCGCGCCGACATGAAAAACCGCACTCGCCGAGCGTCAAGGACGTACAGACATTGGAACCTCTGTTCGATTATTCGGGGGCCTGTGCCGGGTGTGGCGAAACCCCCTATCTCAAGCTGTTGTCCCAATTGTTCGGAGACCGAGCGATCGTCGCCAACGCCACCGGGTGTTCGAGCATATACGGGAGCAATCTGCCCACTACCCCGTGGACGACCAACGCCGAGGGACGCGGCCCTGCATGGAGCAACTCGCTGTTTGAAGACAACGCCGAGTTCGGTCTGGGCATGCGGCTGAGCGTCGATATCCAAAACCGCTACGCCCGACGTTTGGTCGAGACGATGACGGACAGGCTCGGCGGCGTGTTGGTTTCGGCGCTTCTCGATGCGGACCAGACCCATGCAGAAGGCTTGCGGGCACAACGAGATAGGGTAGCACAACTCCGAGCGTTGCTCAAAGACGACGACTCACCCGTCGCGCGTGATCTTGCCACCCTTTCCGACCTTCTGATTCGCAAAAGCATCTGGATCGTGGAGGGAGACGGATGGGCCTACGACATCGGTTTTGGGGGACTGGACCACATACTGGCCTCGGGGGCCGATGTCAACGTGCTCGTCTTGGACACCGAAGTGTATTCCAACACGGGCGGGCAGTCCTCGAAAGCGACCCCCATGGGGGCGGTAGCCAAATTTGCCGCGCGCGGCAAGGACAGACCCAAAAAAGACCTCGCCCGGATGGCGATGGCCTATAAAGACGTATACGTGGCAACGGTCGCCATGGGAGCGGATGATACGCAGACGGTACAGGCGTTTGTCGAAGCCGAAGCCTATCAGGGACCTTCGCTGATCATCGCTTACAGCCACTGTATCGCGCACGGGATCGACATGACAAAGGGCATGGCGCTGCAACGCAGACTGGTGGATTCCGGGCGCTGGACGCTGTTCCGTTATCATCCGCAGTGGCAAGAGAGGGGCCAAAACCCGTTTACCATAGATTCGCGGTCTCCGAGCATCTCGCTAAAAGACTAAGTGTATCAGGAGACGCGGTATCAATTGCTTCTTCACACCGATCCCGACCGCACCGGCACGCTGTTGGAACAGGCGCAAAAAGACGCGACGGACCGGAACGAAGCGCTCGAAACGATCGCGCGTCGTCATCAGGAGCAACCTTCATGAATCTCGAAACCACCTATCTCGGTCTCCGGCTCAAACACCCCATCGTGCCGTCCGCCTCTCCGCTTTCGGAGACGCTCGACGGCATTCGGAAGCTGGAAGACACCGGCGCTGCGGCCATTGTTCTGTTTTCTCTTTTCGAAGAACAGATAGAGGCGCACGGAGAGCGGCTTCATCGTCATCTGACGGACGGAGCGGACAGCTATGGGGAGGCGCTTTCCTATCTACCCGATCTCGGTGAGTACCGTATCGGACCGGATGCTTATTTCGAACTGATCCGCAAGGCCCGGGCGCATACCGACATTCCCATCATTGGAAGTCTCAACGCTTACTCTTCCACCCGTTGGGCCGAGTATGCCGGGTATATGGAAGAGGCGGGCTCGCATGCCATAGAACTCAACGTCTATCATCTTCCTACCGATCCCCTCGTGGACGGCGCCGCCGTGGAGCAACGCTATCTCGATCTTATCCGCGCGGTCCGAGCACGTATCGCCATCCCATTTGCCGTCAAACTCAGCCCCTACTTTAGCTCGCTGGCGCATATCGCCGGACAG
>VGJU01000067.1 GCA_016867335.1 Candidatus Zixiibacteriota bacterium
CAAAACCGGGGCGGTCAGGGCGGTAGACAGCAAAGGAAGACATACGACCACCTGGCGCGAGATGCTTGTGCTGCCGCGCGGCGGAGTCGTGATCGATACACCGGGGTTGCGCGAAATGCAGGTATGGGCTTCGGAGGAGGACATCGAAAACACCTTTGAAGACGTAGAACAACTCGCCCGGCAGTGCCGGTTTCGGAATTGTACCCACACTTCGGAGCAGGGATGCGCCGTGTTGCAAGCCATCAAAGACCGTACGCTGGACGCCGGACGGCTTGGCAACTATATCCGGCTGTATGAGGATGTCCGGTATCTTGAGTCCCGCAAAAAAGAAAAGTCGGCCAAATAGGAAACAGAAATGGAATATGAAGCGCGCATCCGTCAGATCGATCCGACCCTTGTCGTCAATACTTGGCGCGCGAATGACGAAGGACTGGTAAATGACGTGGTCGTCGTCAACGAGGATACCATTTTTCGTTTTCCAAAAAACGAATACGGCATCCGGGTTTTGGACAACGAGTTGCGCGTCATGGACCTGATCAGATCGCATATAGAACTGGCCATGCCAAAACCTTTTTATCAAAATAAGGACGCGATAGCCTATCCCTATCTGAGCGGGATGCCCCTGAGCCGCGAGACCGTGGCTGATCTCGAAGAAACCGACCGACAGGCAGTGGCCGATCAGTTAGGGCGATTTCTTAGAACGATGCATACTTTTCCGCTGACGGACGCCCTGCGAACCGAAATAGCGGCCACGCCGGCCCCTTGCCGGTATACGGACTGGATCGACATTCGCCGGCAGGCGGAAGAGCATGTCCGGCCTTTGCTTCTTCCGCATCAGCAAGACTGGATGGAGGGGCTTTTTGACGACATGTTGCGCGACCCCGCAACATTCGACTACGTTCCATCTCTCATTCACGGCGATCTTGCCCCCTATCATATACTTTTTGACGCTCCCACACACCGGCTAACCGGGATTATCGACTTTGGAGTCGCCGGTCTCGGCGATCCTGCCATAGATATAGGCCTCCTGATGTGCGTCTATGGCGAGCGTTTTGTAACCCGTCTTGGACGTGTCTATCCGGAGATAGACCGATTACTGCCGCGATCGAGGTTTTACGCGCAGGCCTCCCAACTCCAGTGGGTGCTGGTCGGTATCAAAACGGGTCAGTCTTTCTGGTTCGCCGCTCACTTAGGCGGCGCAAGAGATATAGGACCTACACTGTAGGAGACGGTACGGACTCTTTGGGCTGTACCGATCCGGTGTAAGGCGTCTGCTTTTCGTACGGATTATCCGGGATAAGGATGAGTGCCTCATGAAAGGGAAAGACCTGAAAAAATTAGGGGTTCCGAACGGGGAACCCATGCGGCTGGTGCATCTACTTATGAAAAGTCTGTCGGAGCAGGGAAAAAGCCGTGACGAGACGGCGCTGACGATCCGGAGCATTCTGACCAAGCCGTCGGCTTACCGAGACCACGAAGTCTATGGCGCTTTTGCCCGCGCCGTATCGCCGCGTACCTACGTTCCCCGCGACCGTCCCGCGCCGTATCGGCAGTGGGGAACCGATCTCGACGAGCAGTCGGTTCGGCAGATGGAGCGTGCCTGTCAGCTTCCCGTGTCGGTGTCGGGCGCGCTCATGCCCGACGCGCATGTCGGCTATGGACTCCCGATCGGGGGGGTATTGGCGACCGACCATGCCGTCATTCCGTATGCCGTGGGCGTGGACATCGCCTGCCGGATGAAGATGACCGTCCTCGACCTGCCTCCGACAGAGTTGGATACGGAACGCGGAAAAGAGCGGCTTACCCGCGCCATCGAGACGGAAACGCGGTTCGGGGTGGGGGCGACCCACAAAGACCGGCGCAGCCATCCCGTGATGGACGAGGACTGGACCGTCTCGTCGGTCACGCGCCATAACAAGGACCGGGCGTGGAGCCAGCTTGGAACCAGCGGATCGGGTAATCATTTTGTCGAGTTCGGCGTGTTGACACTGCCGGTCCGGTTCGAAGGACTCGAACCCGGCACGTACTTGGCCTTGCTTAGCCACAGCGGAAGTCGTGGGACCGGTGCCTCGGTCGCCGATCATTACAGCCGACTTGCCATGTCGCTCCACCGGGAACTGCCCAAAGAACTGTTGTATCTGGCCTGGCTCGATTTAGACACCGAGGCGGGTCAGGAATACTGGGCCGCGATGGAACTCATGGGGCGCTATGCCGCGGCTAACCACGCCTGTATCCATCGGCATATCGAAAAACACCTCAAAACGGACGTGCTCCTCGATATCGAAAACCATCACAACTTTGCGTGGAAGGAGCGGCACGCGGGGCGAAACGTGATAGTACACCGCAAAGGCGCGACACCGGCAGGCGAGGGCGTAGTCGGCATCATTCCGGGGTCGATGGCCAGTCCGGCGTTTATCGTCCGTGGCAAAGGCCAGCCCGTGTCGCTTCACTCGGCCTCGCACGGCGCGGGGCGCGTCATGAGCCGCAAAAAAGCGCTCGAAACCTTTGGATGGAAAGACACAAATCGGGTGCTAAAAGAAAGAGGCGTTACCTTGATCTCGGCGGGTCTCGACGAAGTACCGTTTGTGTACAAGAACATCGAAGAAGTCATGGCCGCGCAGACCGACCTTGTGGACATCATGGCACGTTTTGACCCCCGGCTTGTCAAAATGGCCCCACACGGCGAACGCCCCGAAGACTGACCCCTTTCTGGCATTATCAGCGGAAAGGGGATACGCCACTCTCCAGCAGCGTCCCGACTGCTGGAGGCTCATCCCCTTGACATGCCCCCGTAAGCGTTTTACGTTGTTGTCGTAGCCTACGTCCTTCCACCCTTTATCTTTCGGCCTGCTCCATGTCATCGCTCTCCATCCTTTACTACTGTGGCAATCGGGGTCTCGACCTGACCAAAGGAGAGGGCTATCGGATTCATGTACTAAAAATTCTTGAACACCTACGAGCGGGAGAACATCGCCCGTTTCTGCTGACCGTAAACGACTCGGAAACGCTTCCCGGTTTTAGCGACTATCTGTGCGTCCCACACCGATATCTGCGAGGCGCCCATCATGTTTTGCCCTACACTGGCACGTTCGACAGCCTTGCCATGTATCGGGCCGCGGTACGGTTGCACCGCATTCACCGTTTCGATGTGATCCACGAACGGTTTGGGTTGTATTCGTACGGCGCGGCGCTGGCGGCCCGGCGGCTTGGCATCCCGCTCGTGCTCGAAGTCAACGGCCCTACCATAGAAGAAAAACAGCTTTTTACCGACCCCCTTACCGGGGCGCAGCTTGCCGTGGCGCGGGCCGTCCGCGACTACGTAGCCCGGCGTTCCGGGCGGATCGTCGTCGTTTCCAGTGTACTCAAACGTTTTTTGCTCAAACACTGGAAAGGCGTGACCGCAGAAAAGATCGAGGCCATTCCCAACGCGGCAGAGGTAAAGCAGCTCGGACAACCGGAGGATGTGGACGGTCTCCGGCGCGAAATGGGACTTGAAAACAGGTTTGTCGTGGGTTTTCTCGGAACTTTTCAGCCGTGGTACGGTCTCGAAAAGCTGATCGACGCTTTTGCGCTTGTAAGCCGGGAAGTCCCCGAAGCCATACTGCTCATGGTAGGCGATGGGACAGCGCGGGCGGGGTTGGAAGAACAGGTGCGCGCCGCCGGCCTGGAGCAGGTCGTCCGTTTCTGTGGATACGTGCCACACGATCAAGTCCCGCGCTATCTGGGTCTGTTCGACGTCGCCGTGGCGGCCTTCCGGGAGTTGGGCATCGGCTTTTTCGGATCTCCGATCAAACTGTTCGAATACATGGCTGCCGGACGAAGCATCGTTGCCAGTCGGATCGGCCAGATTCCGGAGATCGTCACTCATGAGCGAGAGGCGCTGTTGGTGACGCCGGGGGATGTGTCCGAACTGGAAGCGGCCATCGTCCGGCTGGCGAGGGACACCCCGCTACGGGAGCGGTTGGGGGGCGCCGCGCGCGCGGAAGGGCAAAAATACTCTTGGGAGGCTTACAGCGAACAACTGGCCCAGATATACCGCGCCGCCATTGCGGAACGCATGTGAGCGGAGAGACTGGCATCCGCGTGCTCTACGTGCTCGACAGCCTCGCCATCGGCGGTGCGGAACAGCTTTTCGCTCTCATGGCTACGCACCTGCCTGCCGACCGATTTTATGTCGTTGTTTGCACACTGTTTAGCCGGGGCGAAAGACCGGAGCCGTTAGCGGACGAACTGCGCGCAAAAGGCATCCGTGTCGAGCAGATCGCCATGCGCCGCTGGCGCGATATCGATGCCATCCGGCGGTTCTGGACGCTTATCGAAGAAGAACGGATAAACCTCGTACACGCGCACACGGTACCGGCAGACTTCTGGGGCTGTCTGCTGACACGGCTCAAGTTTTCCATTCCGGTACTCTATACCTGACACGACCGATTTAGCCGCCCCGGAAGAGCCATGTGGGTACAGCGGATTCTGCTTGATCATGTGTTGACCGATACCATCGTATCCATATCGGACGTGGTAACGAGCCATCTGGTCGAGGAAAGAGGCGTTTCGCCGGACAGGATCGTAAAAATTTTCAATCCGGTCGATACGGACCGTTTTCACCCCGGTGTATCGGGTGTTGCGGTGCGGCAGGAACTTGGCATCCCGGGAAATGCCGTCGTGATCGGCAATGTCAGCCGATTTGAGAAATTGAAAGGGTACGACCGCTTTCTGGATATCGCGGCGGCCCTGATACCCGAGGAGCCTACGTTGTATTTTCTCATGGTGGGGCACGGACCGGAGGAAACACCGCTTTGACGGCGTATCGAGGCGCTCGGACTGTGCGATCGGGTCGTCATGACCGGGCCGAGAAGAGATATACCGGAGGTTATGGCCGCGCTCGACATTTTTCTGTTTACGTCTTTATGGGGCGAAGGGTTTGGGTTGGTCGTGATCGAGGCTATGGCCTCCGAAAAGGCCGTGGTGGCGCTTAACACAGGGCCGATGCGGGAGATCGTAAAAAATGGTGTTACCGGGTGGCTACCCGCACCTACAGAATGGGTTCCGGAGATTTCGTCGCTCGATATAACCCCGGTCGTCGATACGTTGCGTCGGTTGATCCACGACCGGGCGCTTCGGTGGGAGGCGGGAAGAGCAGCCCGCGCGGACATTATCACACGGTTTGGGGTACGTCGTGTGGTGGAACGCACGGCGGAGACCTACACCCGCATTTATCATCACTACTATGGATAACGCTGGCGTCCGATTATCGACCTGTATCGTTGAAGTGCCTTCCCTATCCGCTTGACGTTGCGTTTTTCGCGTGTTTCCCACGCACCACTTTCCCTACACCCCTAAGGCGTGGTCAACAGTTCCACGCGGCGGTTTTGCCGACGACCTTCGTCCGACTCGTTGGACGCTGTCGGGTGGTCCGCGCCTTTGCCGGTCGTGGTTTTGATGCGTTTCGGATCGATCCCCCGGTTGACCAGATAATTTCGTACCGTCTGCGCGCGGTTTTTGGAAAGCTGTGCGTTGTACCCGCGCGACGCCCTATTATCGGTATGGCCCTCGATTTTCAGGGTAAGCAAGGGGTATTGTTTTAGCAGATCTAAGTTACGGTCCAGTACGGCTTTTGCTTCTTCGGACAACCCAAAGCTGGAGATATCGAAGAGGACGGTCTGAAGCGTCACGGCGACAGGCACTTCCGCCGGTCTCGGCGTATCGACCCGCTCTGTAGCAACAGGTGTTTTTATCGGTTTAGGCGGCTCGGCGGGTGTCATCCCCTCGCGGGCTATATCATCTACCGAATCACGCGGATCGGTGCCGCGTGCCACTTCCTGCCCGTCGTCTACGCCACCCCCGTCGGTGTCGGTTTTGGTGGGGTCTATGCGGTAGAGTTTGACCTCCACGCCGTCTGTTAATCCATCGCCGTCTGTATCAGTTCGCGCCGGATCTGTCCGGTGGTTTTTGACCTCGATCCCGTCGGTCAGCCCGTCCTCGTCGGTGTCCGGCATAAGTGGGTTGATTTTGTACTCGCTTATTTCCTCAAAATCGGTCAACCCATCCTCATCCGTATCCGCCCGCAAGGGATCCGTTCGGTAGCGAAGCACTTCGTCACCATCTTTCAGCCGGTCCTTGTCGGTGTCCACATCCGTCAGAAGCGTCAGATAGCGATTTACTTCATCGCCATCCGGCAAGCCGTCCGAATCGGTGTCCACACTGCGGGGGTTGCTGGCGTGCTCCCGGATTTCGGCACCATCGGTCAGGGTGTCACCGTCGGTATCTGGATTTTTACGGTCGGTTTTGTATCGTTTTTCCTCACGGTTGGTAAGACCATCGGCATCCCAGTCGACATCCGGCGGGCTGTTGCGGAAGGAAAACGCGCCCATGATGGTATAGAAGGCATCGTCGCCTATGGCGATGACTCCGTCTAAGTTGTCGCTAAACGCCCGGTTGACACCCGCGCTAAGGTTATAGCGGAGCCGTTCGGTAATTCGGATACGGATGCCCAGTCCGGCGGGAATAAATCCGGAAAAGCCGCTTCGCTTTGGTCCGTTAAACTGCAGAGGCGAAGAGGACACGTTATAGGAAAGCAGACCGATCCCGGCATACGCATACGGACTGATGCGCGTTTTTTCGGTAAACATATTGAGCAGAAAACGATGCTCGATGGGAATCAGCCGGGTAGAAAAAATATTGCCCGCCATCTGACCCAGGCCGATGCTCAAATCGCCCTGAATACGGCTCAACAGTTTGTATCGGAAAAAGGGCCTGAGCAGCACCCTGGGCGTCAGATTGTCCGAGCCGTCTCCCGTTTCGCTACCGGTCACACCAAGACCAAGACCTGTTTCATATCGGTAGGACTGATCATGATAGGCGGGTTCGGATACGCTATCCTGTGCCGAGGCCGAAGCGCCCGCAAGACCCGCCCAGACAAACGCCGCCATAAGGCCGATTGGGTATCGCATATTGTCTCTCCGTAAAGAAGAATAAGTTGGAGACCAAAACCTGTACGTACCTCCATCGTACTACCGCCAAGCGATGTTGTCAATACTTGACTCGATTCTTGCTCGACTATCCGCTCATACGTTTTCCAGAGACGGAAACCCGGGCGGTTTGCTACACGAGGTATCGGATATTCCTTACAACGACTTTTATAATCCGCTTGCCTTCTAAACAGACGTAGAGTATATTTTCTGCCGCGCTGACCGTTTGCAAGGCGCATCGCCCGCTTCGACAACGCCGTACCGGAAGGGATCGCCCGCATGTCGCCCTCGACTATAACCATCAAAGGCGCCCGTGTTCACAACCTCAAAAACGTCCATCTCGAACTCCCCAGAAACGCTCTTATCTGTTTTACCGGTGTCTCCGGTTCGGGCAAGTCGTCGCTTGCGTTTGACACACTCTACGCAGAAGGCCAGCGCCGCTATGTCGAATCGCTTTCCGCTTACGCGCGTCAGTTCCTCGACCAAATGCAGAAACCTGATGTGGACCACATCTCCGGTCTGGCTCCGGCTATCTCCATCGAACAGAAAGCCTCCGGGTTCAACCCGCGATCTACCGTCGGTACCATTACCGAGATATACGATTTTCTGCGTGTGCTCTATGCCCGTATCGGCACGCCGCACTGCGCGACCTGCGGCAGCGAAATCGGCGCTCAGACACGCGAGCAGATCATAAACGGCATCCTTGCCCTGCCGGACGGCGTCCGGCTTCATATTCTCGCCCCGCTGATCCAAAATCGCAAAGGCGAATACCGCGATTTATTCGACGATCTGGTAAAACGAGGGTATCTTCGCGCGCGCGTAGACGGACGCATCGTCAACCTTGCCGAAGCACCGTCGCTTGATCGCAACATGCGTCACACCATCGAAGCGGTCGCCGACCGACTGGTGATGCGCGAAGGCATACGCCCGCGGTTGCTCGAAGCCATAGAAGGCGCCCTCCTGCTCTCCGGCGGCGTAGTCATGGTCCATGTCGAAGAAGGAGATACACCCACCGGAAACCGCGACCTTTTGTTTAGCACCCGGTATGCCTGTACGACGTGTAACCTGAGCTACGAAGAACCTACCCCCCAAATGTTTTCGTTTAACAGCCCGCAGGGTATGTGTCCGGAATGCCACGGACTGGGCACCATGCTCAAATTCGATCCGCGTCTTGTCGTGCCCGACCTGTCGCTGTCCATCGACCAAGGGGCGATCAAACCGCTGGGGAGCATTGCCAATCTGTGGAAACGCCATTTTTTGGAAGGCGTCGCCGAACACATGGGCTTTACCATCCACACCCCATGGGAAAAACTGACACGCCAACAGCAGGAGGCGGTGCTTTACGGATTGGGAACACGTCGACTCGTTTTTACTTTCCGCAACGGACGCGGTGGCGAATGGAAACACAAAGACCCGTTTCCCGGGGTCATCCCGGAGTTGTCCAAACGCTATAGCACGCTCAAATCGGAACGACACAAGACCGAACTCGAAGCCTACATGGTCATCGGTCCGTGTACGGCATGCGACGGAACGCGGTTGCGCCCCGAAGCGCTGGCCGTCACGCTGAACGGACTGTCCATCGCCCGGCTGTGCCATTTGTCCGTCGCGGAAGCGGATCTGTTTTTTCGGACACTTACGCTTGATCGGTCGCAGACCGTCATTGCCGAGGAGGCACTCAAAGAAATACGTGCCCGGATCGACTTTCTTGTAAATGTAGGTCTCGACTATCTGGCGCTCGACCGCTCGGCTCCAACGCTGTCGGGTGGAGAGGCCCAGCGTATCCGGCTCGCCAGCCAGATCGGGCGCGGTCTCGTAGGCGTCATGTATGTCCTCGACGAGCCGAGCATCGGACTTCACCCACGCGACAATCAACGGCTTCTCGATACGCTCGCTCGGCTTCGCAATCAAGGAAATACCGTGATCGTTGTCGAACACGACGAGGAGACGATGTGGTCAGCGGACCATCTGGTCGATTTCGGACCGGGTGCGGGTGTCAAGGGCGGGCGCGTCGTGGCCGCCGGTCCGCCACAACAGGTCGCCGACAACCCGGCTTCGCTGACAGGACAGTATCTGCGCGGTATCAAAACCATACCCATCCCGGAAAAACGCCGAACACCGGACAGCCGCTGGATCGAAATATCCGGAGCTACCCAGAACAACCTGAAAAACGTTACGGCAAAAATACCCGTAGGCGTATTTACCTGTGTCACGGGCGTGTCCGGCTCCGGCAAAAGCTCGCTTATCAACGACGTCCTGTACGCGGCACTGGCGCGCGAACTCAACGGTGCACAGACCGAACCGGGCGCGTATCTCAAAATTTCAGGCGCCGAATTTCTCGACAAGGCAATAGATATAGACCAGAGCCCCATCGGTCGCACCCCACGGTCAAATCCAGCTACCTACACCAAAGTGTTTGACCACATCCGCAGTCTGTTTTCCGAAACACCCGAAGCGCGTGTCCGGGGCTACAAACCGGGGCGGTTTAGCTTCAACGTCCCCGGAGGACGTTGCCAAGCCTGCGAGGGCAACGGCGCGACACGCGTCGATATGGACTTTTTGGCGGATGTGTGGATCACCTGTCCGGTTTGCGAAGGCAAACGGTTCGACCGGGAAACGCTGGAAGTCCGCTATAAAGACCGCACCATCGCCGACGTGCTCGACATGGACGTGCAGGAGGCGCTCGAACTGTTCAAACCTGTCCCATCAATCGCGCGCACACTGGCTACGCTCCACGATGTAGGACTGGACTATATCAAACTTGGACAGCCCGCGCCGACCTTGTCCGGCGGTGAGGCACAGCGCGTCAAACTGGCGCGCGAACTCTGCAAACGCAGCACCGGACGCACGCTCTACGTGCTCGACGAACCCACGACTGGGCTACACTTCGAGGACATCCGCCATCTGCTCGACGTACTCCACGCCTTTGTGGATACAGGCAACACGGTCGTCGTCATCGAACACAACACCGACGTGATCAAAACCTCGGACTGGGTCGTCGATCTGGGACCGGAGGGTGGAGAGGGCGGTGGGTGTATCGTCGCCGCCGGTACACCCGAAATGCTGGCCGCCGATCCCGCGTCGTTTACCGGTCAGGTGCTTGCCCGCGTGCTGTCAGGAAAACGGATGGAAACGAGCGCCCCACATCACGCTACCGATGTTTCCGCCAAAGAAAACGGAGCCATAAAAGAGATTACCGTTCAGGGCGCACGCGAACACAACCTGCAAAACATAAGTCTGACCCTCCCGCGTGACCGCATGACGGTACTCACCGGTGTCTCCGGTTCCGGCAAGACGTCGTTGGCGCTTGACACCATCTACGCCGAAGGCCAGCGTCGCTACGTCGAATCGCTGTCCGCCTATGCACGTCAGTTTCTCCAACAGATGCAAAAACCCAAGGTGGACCACATCACGGGGCTGTCACCTGCCATCTCCATCGAACAGAAGTCGGCAAGCCGAAATCCGCGCTCCACGGTCGGAACCATTACGGAAATATACGAATACCTCCGAGGGTTGTACGCGCTTGTCGGCGTCCCGCACTGCCCGGAATGCCGGATACCCGTCGGCGCTCAGACGTCGAGCCAGATCGTGGATCGGTTGTTGGAGCTGCCCGAAGATACGCGCGCGACCCTGATGGCCCCGGTGGAACCGGAACAGGGAGAAGACCACGACCTTTTGCTGGAGCGCGCGCGTCGCAACGGCTATGTCCGTGTCCGTATCAACGGAACCCACCATCGTCTCGACGAGGACATCGCCATTGACCGCCGCCGCAAGAATGAAGTCTGCGTCGTCGTAGACCGTATCGTGATTCGCAGTGGAATGCGGCAGCGTCTGGCAGATTCGGTGGAAACGGCGCTCGGGCTGTCGGACGGAGTGGTCATCGCCGAAATACAACAGGAGGGCGACAAAAAAAGCCGTGACGCGCGGTTTAGCCAGCGTTATTCCTGCCCCACGTGCGGAACCAGCTATGACGAGGTCACGCCGCAGAGCTTTTCGTTCAACCATCAGGCGGGCATGTGCGAATCCTGTGAAGGACTGGGGACTCAGCCGGGGATCGACCTGGGGCTGCTGATCCCGGACCGGACGAAATCGATCCGGGAAGGCGGGCTTCCGGTTTGGTGGGAGGGGCATACAGCCTCGCACCCCGTGCTGGACATGCTGGCGCATGTAGGCCGCGTCTTCGGTTTTACGGTAGACACCCCACTGGAAGAAATGACACAGGAGCAGTTGAACGTGCTGATGTACGGCAGCGACCGGTGGATCGACTATGAACAGGGGGATACAAAGACGTATGCCCGGTCGGCGGGGTCACAGGGAGACACGCACCGGTCTGCTCGGCGCGGTCGGGCTTCTTCGGATAAAAACGCCACGCCATCCTTTTCTTTTCAGTTCCGGGGTATCTTTCCGACGGTCGAGTTGGCGGCGAGGTATGCGTATCAGTTTCCGGAGTTGGGACGGTTTCTGCAGCCCGTGAGCTGTTCCGTCTGTGCAGGCGGGCGGCTTAGAAAGGAAAGCCTAGCCGTTCTGGTCGAAGAGCTGTCGATAGCGGACTTCTGCGGACTTCCGATTGAACGTGCCCTGACATTTGTCGATACCCTCGTTCTGACACCGGAGCAACACGAAATCGTCGGTGAAATCTTGCATGAAATCCGCAGTCGTCTGCGTTTTTTGATAGACGTAGGATTGGAGTATCTATCGCTGGATCGACGCGCTCCGACATTGTCGGGCGGGGAAGCCCAGCGTATCCGGTTGGCGAGCCAGATTGGCTCCGGGCTGACCGGGGTGCTCTACGTGCTGGACGAACCGACAATAGGGCTACATCCACGTGACAACCGCCGGCTTATCCAAGCGTTGCTCAATCTGCGCGATCTCGGTAATACGTTGATCCTTGTCGAACACGACCGTGAGACGCTGGAACAGGCGGACTATTTAGTGGATCTGGGGCCGCGTGCCGGGGTACATGGAGGGCGTGTCGTGGCAAGCGGAAAACCGGAAGCCGTTCGAGATCAGGCGGACTCGCTGACAGGCGGTTATCTGGGTCACCGTCTGCAAATCGAAGTTCCGGAGCATCGGCGGACACCAAAAAAGAAATGGCTTCAGGTGCGTGGAGCGCGGCAGAACAACCTCAAAACCGTCGATGCGGCCATTCCGCTGGGGCTTTTTGTATGCGTCACGGGCGTGTCCGGATCCGGTAAAAGCTCAATGATCAGTGATACGCTGTATCCGGCGTTGGCCTCCGCGTTACACCGCGCCCAGCTTTCGCCCGGCCCACACGAAGCCATCGAGGGTATGGAATACATCAACAAAGTGATCAATATCGACCAGACGCCCATCGGGTATTCCCCGCGCTCGGATCCGGGCACGTATGTAGGGCTGTTCGACATCATTCGAGGGTTGTATGCGCAGATTCCCGATGCGCGGATACGTGGGTACGCCTCAAAACGGTTTAGCTTCAACGTACCCGGCGGACGATGCGAAGCCTGTCAGGGGCTGGGTGTGCGAAAAATCGAGATGCACTTTCTGGCGGATGTGTGGGTTACGTGCGAGGAATGTGCGGGTGCAAGATACATGAAGGAAACGCTCGACATCCTTTACAACGGAAAATCCATCGCCGATGTGCTTGGGATGACGGTCGCCGAGGCGCTTTCTCATTTCGAGCGCATACCCCGGCTAAATCGCATGTTGCAGACCCTCTACGACGTCGGGCTGGACTATATACAGCTTGGACAGTCGGGTATCACGATGTCCGGCGGCGAGGCGCAACGCGTCAAACTGGCCAAGGAACTGGCCCGTCCCGGCACGGGAAAGACGCTGTATCTGTTGGATGAACCTACGACCGGACTCCATTTCGACGACATCAAAAAACTGCTCGCCGTCCTCAATCGTCTCGTGGACAAAGGCAATACTGTTTTGGTGATCGAACACAATCTCGATGTGATCAAGACGGCGGACTGGGTAATCGACATGGGGCCGGAAGGGGGGGATCAAGGCGGTCATGTGGTGGCGACCGGTGCACCGGAGCAAGTGGCGCGAAGCGGGACGCACACGGGTCGGATGCTGGCGGAACTGCTGGGTTAATCTTTACGGCTCTCGTGGCAAAACACCACGTCCGTTCGTCCGGAGATGCCATCCGTCGGGACCGGCACGTAGTCGCCATTTGTCCACAGAAAAGGGCGGTAGCCCCATTCGCCGAGGATGCGGCATACCTCCGGATAGGTGTTGGGCGCTCTGGTAGAGCCTGCCGGGCCGCGCACCTCGACCCACAGCATAGGAAACGATGCGGCGGCAAGGGTCTCGCCCATGCCGGACACAACCGCGACCTCATGCCCCTCCACATCGCATTTGATCAGTTGAAGCCGATTCAGGTCCTCTTTATACGTTTTCATACAGTCGTCAAATGTCCGACACGGCACGGTGATGGTATCGCGATACCGTTCGGCGTGTCCCTGTTTTTCGGGAACCAGCGAACTGGAAGCGGGTTTTTTAGCGCGGTAAAACAGCGCTTCGCCGTTGGCATTGGAAAGCGCGATGTTGACGCAAGAGATGGTTGCTGGGCCGTTTAGCGCGGCGCTACGGGACAGCGAAGCATAACAGTCCGGATCCGGTTCGAAGGAAAGAACTTTTCCTTCCGGTCCTAACAGACGGGCCGCATGAAAACTGAAAAAGCCGAGATGCGCACCGATGTCGATAAACATGGCGCCGGGATGGAGCGTTTGGCGCAAAAACTCCGGAAATGGCTCCGTCATCCAGTATTTGCCCCAGGCTTTGGGGAAATAGTAGATTTTTCGCTGGTGTGGGTGGGCCAGGTTGAGCGCGAGCGAAGGAGCAAGACCGCAGGGTTCGCTGACCATCCACAGCGGGTTGGGTGGGGCGAGCAGCAACCCCATGAGATCCGAAAACTGGGGTGCAAAACGGCGCGAAGCGTAATACCGGGTTATGGCTCGTATATAGCGGTGGGCGGTTGCGCGCGGGAAATTTTCCATACTGTTCATCTTATACCCGCTTCATAACCTCCATGACGCGTTCTACGGTCAGCGAAGCTTCGGTCTCGCCGCGGCAACTGTACCAGCAACGATTACAAGCAATAGAACCGCCCCCCGGTTTGTAGTCCTTGTAATGGGATACGGCTTCCAGCTCGGGACAGGGTTTTACATCGCCATCGGGCGTGAGTTGGATCAGCCATTTTCCGGCGGCGCGACAGGTCTGGGGCAGCGCGTCCCGGAAAAAATCCGGAATACGACGCAGATAATAGGTCGAACTGACGATATTACCGAGACGCGGCTTAAGCGAGATCAGTTCGTCTACGCCGCGTTGAACTTGTTCCATCGAGTCGGGCGAGATCAGGTGCAGGGTGTTTCCGTTCTTAAAGTCGCTGTAGGAACTATACGACACCTTGGCGCCCCAGGCGCGCGCCTGAAGGGCGATGGGTGCAATATGGTCCAGGTTGTCCTGCATGACGACGGTATTGAGCACTACATTGATGCCGCGTGCCGTCATGGCCGGAATCAGGGTATTGAGGTGATCGAAAAGACCGGGGATACCGCGTTCGGCGTCGTGTTCGGGACCGAGAAAATTGAGTGAGATGGCGATCTGATCGATCCCGGCGTCCCACAGCGCCTGGGCTTTTTCGAGTGTAAGCAGCGAGCCGTGCGTTACCATGCCGACATAGATAAACCCGAACGACGCCTTGATGTTGCGGACGACCTCCGGTAGATGTTTGTTGATGGTCGGCTCGCCGCCGGTCAGCGTTACGCACAACGGATCGAACCGGCGCAACGCATCTACATAGTCGTAGTCAGTCACCTTACCTGAGCGTTCGGTTTTCCAGAAGTCGCAGAAGTCGCATTTTGCATTGCAGAAGTGCGTCACCTCCATATTGACCAGAATAGGACCGCCACGAAGCCGTATACGGGCATATTTGAGAACGCCTCGGATTTTCTGCATCAGTGACATCGGGCGAAGCGTCATTCGCTCGTATGCACGGTCTTCGATGTCGGGCGCTACGACCGGGCTGATGCGGGAGGGCGGCGCGGCGGACGGCGGCACCGGAAGGGTGGATGTCGGTTCTGGCATTAGGCGTTGACTCCTTCGGCCTGTAAGGGGGACACGAAACTCTGTCCGTCCACGGGATCGAGCGGTAGTTTACCCATCCATTCAAGCATGGAGGGGAAGACATCCGTCGTTCTTACGTAGGGACGGGCTATCTCTTCGTTCGTCAGCAGGGGAACGTGCATGTGTTCCCGGTGCAGCGATCCGTGAGACGATTTGTGTTCCGGGTATTCGTGCAACATGCGAAGATCGTAACCGGGACGAGCGCTGATCACCAGATCGCCGGCCCGGGGTGAATCAAACAACCGCAAAAGCTGATAGGGGGCATCCGGGTATTCCGAGTCGAATGTCACCTCTAAAAGTTCGTCGGCGGTCGCGCAGGGAACGACAGGTGGGTATCCGAACGGATCGCCGTCGATAGGCTGATACAGGATCATATCACTCTGCTGCCGTATTTCCGCGGTGCCCGAACTGCTGGCTACAACCACGCCGTTATCCTTGTCCCGAGCGGCCACGATATCCACCGCTTCCATGCGCAACAACGCTTCGACCAGATCGGTCCCGCCGTACTGTCCCTCCCGGATTTCCTGCCAATGAGGAAGCCCGTGCCAACCGTCTCCTTTTTTCAGATATACATGGGCCATTCCGTTTCCCGAAATCATGGAAGCTGCTGTGCAGCCGTTGCGCATGATTTTGGGATAATACAACGTTTTCAGCCCGCAGGCATTGAGGTATTCCCAGAGTTCGAAATGTGTATGCGTGGTGGAATGACCGTGATCGCTCGACAGCACGAACAGCGTATCTTCCAGCATGTCCTGTCGGTGCAGTTCTTCGGTTAGTTGCCCGAAAGCACGGTCGATGGCACGGTACGAATCGAACGTAACCTCGGAAAAAGGATGCGTATGATGCGAGTATTCGTCTACGGCGGGAAGCACCGCAAATACGAAATCAGAACCCCGGGTCACGGCATTTCGGATGTATCCCCAGACGGCATCGTCCACCGCCTGCCAGTGACCGGTGTAGTGCGCGTAAAACCAATACCAGCTTTTGCTGAGCAGGGTCCGGTTTTCGCTGATCCCAAGCCCTCGGTTCAGAAAGCTGAATATGCCAGCGGGTCGGTCGAAATACTCGAAAATGGTTCGTATGCCCGGATCCAAATCGACGTCCACGTACAGACTACCAGGCCCCACATAACTTCTCGACTGATGATAGTGGGTCCAGCCGTGCGGCTGACGACGGTCAAACCAGCGGATACCCGGAATATTGCATGTTCCGGGGGTACAACCGGTAAGAAACGGCGCGTGCGCCGGACCGGTCGTCGATGGGAAGACGGTGACGGCCGTGCGAAACGAACCGAGATCGAGCAAATGCCGCTTGAGCGAAGGCAGTTCGCCCGCTTCCATCATCTGCTGTACGACATCGGCGCGCGCGCCGTCTACAAGCAGAAAAATACATCTTTTATAGGGCGTTGATGCCATCCGCGCTCCTGTGAGGTCGTGCGCCCAAGACCGTCCGTTTTCATGAGGTGTGGGTAAAATGGAATAAACATAACGAAATGATCAGCCGGTTTCAAGGGTTTTCGCACGCAATGTTTTAACCAATTCCTGATACGACGTTTTGGCGATCTTTTTATAAAAAGCGTCCCGGTTGGCAAGTGCCACACTTGCACCGTCGATAGACATGTCCGTTATCTGCCATTTTCCCGTATTGAGCCTCATCTTGTAGTCGACCAATGTTTTGGTTCCCTTGTACAAGACGACCGTTTTGACCATCGCCACTTCGCCTTTTATTTCTTCGCTGGCATAAGCCGTTTTTTCGGAACGCTTCAATAATTTTTTGATCGCCCGATTTTCCGTCCACGAACGCATGACCTGAATAAACTCGTCTTGTTCGGTTTTGGTGCGCTCTTTCCAATATTTTCCGAGCGACACCCGACTGTGTTCAGCAAAGTCGAAACTCTCTACAATCGCCGTACGCGCCTTGGTTTCCATATCGGGCGTGTTCGGGCCCCCAGCCAGCTTTTGAAGCGTCTCGTCTCGTTTTTTAAGCGTTTCCGTAGGTCCTATAGCCGGTTGTGCCCACACAACACCCGCCACGCTCAACACAATCGCCCCGACAACCGACGCCATAAATCGGCGAACCGTTATCGTTTTTTCAGGATATTTTCCTACAGACAGCATACCTTCCTCCTTCTTTGAAAAATGCTTACGGACCACCCTCTTTGCGGTGCACCGTAAAATCGTCGTAATCTCCCTGCGAGGTGGACTTTGTCGCGTTGTTGTCCGTTAGAATGCCTATGCCTATGGCGTTGGTAGGGGGTGGTTTGCCAAAAGTGCGCACAAACTCTTCATATACGTTGACTCGCTCGGTAACCCATTGGCCCACTTTGGCCGGACCGCTTTCAAGAACGATTACATGCGGTCGCCCAACCCCATCGCGACGATGCCGGGTTCCCACAGGTACGGTCGTACTCCATACGTATTTGAGCGTTTTGGGCACACTGAGAAAATTCTGGTCGAGCACGACGTAAACCGCCACGGCGCTGTCGTTTTTCGGTCCCGTTCGCTCGTCACCGCCTTGCGGAAGCGCGCGTGCGCGCCATCGCCATGAAAGAATCGGATATTCGCGAGGGTTCCACCGATTGAGTTCCTTGCGGATGATGATCGAAGTGCCATCGTCCTGCGCACCCAGATATCGATTGCCGTTTTCCTCACGGATGGCATAGAGCTTTCGCGCATACTGATCGTCGCCGCGCCATGCCTTCCAGTCCTTGGGAAATCCCCCTACCGACACCTTTTCGAAGTTTTCAATCAGCATCGACGTCGGTGTCTTTTCCGTCGGAAACGCCCATGCCGCAGGCGTCAGGACAGCCAGCAAACGATCCACGGGAGACGGTACAAAAAACGACCCCTGCCCGGATGCCGACGGGGGCTTTAGAAAACCTGAACCGATGTTGTACCAACATCCGGCGATCAAACCGGCAATCAAACATCCTGCCGTCGCCACAGTGATATGATCTTTTCTATGGGAGCGAGTTTTGTTCATGTCAATTCACTCGGCCA
>VGJU01000068.1 GCA_016867335.1 Candidatus Zixiibacteriota bacterium
TACGGCGAGGTTCAGAATTGGACGAGAACAGCCCAGATCTATGAACAGTATGCTACAGAATTTCCGCAGGATGCCGGCCCTGCACGTTCTTACAACGTGGCTTTGGCTTGGCTCAAAGCAAAGGACATCGAAAAGGCTGCCACTGCGTTTGATCGCTTTGAAAAAGAAGACCCTAAAAATCCCAAGGTAAACGAATTTCAGTTTCAAATCGGTCAGGCATGGATCAAGCAAGGCGAACTTGAAAAAGCCAATTTGGCATTTAACCGGTTTGCCAAGAAAAACCCTGATAACCCTCTTTCCGTTAAGATCGAATACGATGTGGGCCAGTTTTATTTCGAGCGGCAGCGGCTGGCAGAAGCGCGTACGCAATTCGAGCAAGCCATTGTAACCAGCCAGAACTTGGAAAAACGACGGTTGGATGGTAATGCCTATTACCGCGCCGAATCCTATATGTGTCTCGCTTCGATGGATTATCCCGACTTTGAGCTAATCAAATTTACCCTACCTAAGGCGACCTTGGATGCAAATCTTACCAAGAAGAAAGACTTGGGAACCAAGTTGGCTGGTTATTATGACGGGGTAATTTTGAGCGGTTCCATTCGAGGAGCGGAGGCTGCTTATCAGTTGAGTGGGTTATACGAACATTTAGGCGATACTTGGCTTGCTCAGCAAAAACCCCCTGCGGAAAAGGAAGTGGCTAAGCGCGTTGTACAAATACGGGATTTGAACGAAGGGGGGGCAGCTTTTTACGAGAAAGCCATCGCACCTCTGGTTGCCGTCAATATCAAGCGAGCGGGTGAGTATGCGGATATCAAATTCGATACTACATGGACCGCGACAAGAGACAGCATCCTTTCGATTACCAAGGTAGACTCCACGGAAAGTCAATGGGTTGTCAAAGCAAAACAGAAAGTGGTAGCCCTGACCGCAAAAATTGCCGAACTCAAAACCGAAGACGACCGGTATTTAGTGGACCGTTTCTACGATTTTGTCACGGTTCCCAAACCGACCAAAGAACTCGTCGCGCAGATCGGAAAAGAGTCGGCCGAATTTCTATTTAAAAACTTGGCTTACACAACAGGGTTGGATACGCTTTCTTCCCAAATTCTGCGAGATGCCATACCTGCCTACCAGCGGATGGTAGACCTTAAAAAACCCGACCCGGCTGGGTATAACCTGACGGGAAAAGAGATAATCGCGGCACAGGAACATGCGCTTCTGCTCGCGGTGCAGCCGGTTAAAATGAACGAAGTACGCATTCTTCCGATCATAGAGGATTACGAAAAGCTCTCCAAAAGATGGACACAGTTGATCGACAGCCTTGTGTATCGGCCTCAGGGTATCCGAGATGTGTTTGCCTTTGGCGATCAGCTTTATGCCATAATGGACGGTGGTCTTTTGCCCATGTATGTAGACGAGGCGTTGAAACTCACGCGTGATATGTCTACGCGATACGAAAAAGTCATTCAAAAAGCGGAAGACATGGGTATCGAGTCGGCCCTCGTGGACAGTCTTAAGATAGATATGGCTGAGTTGTACTTTAACTTAGGCATGAAGTTCCAGTCTTTGGCCAAATCGGCTGATGAAACCATAAATCGCTATTATGCCCGTTCGGCGGCCATAGATTCCATTATTGCGGCGGGCGGACCTCTGGCCGACAAATTGGCGCAAGCCGATGCAACCACTGTTTTGAACGATATGACTACTCAGGGTTGGGACGAATTGAATTTCAATCTGCGAAATGCGGCTTTGGAGACCTATGAAGCCGGGTATGGTTATAAAGACATTTACCCGGTTGCGACTACTTGGTACAATAAGATTCGCACGCAGCTTACCGAAATCGATCCGCAGTTGTATCCTCCGCCTTCCGAAGAATACCGGTTCGAGTTGACCTCCGATGCTTCTTGGATGGCGAGTACAGCGCCCTCAGGCAATGCTTGGACCATGGGAGGCTTTTCTCCGGACCCGGCATGGAAGGCTGTTACCATAGGCACTTATCCTGTGTTTGTAGGCACGCTGGAGGGGTTGAGCAAGTCTCGCGCTTTGCCTGTATGGGGGCAAGGACCGGATGTGACTACTGGTACGGGCGGTGATACGCTTGTATATCTTCGCAAAGAATTTATGGTCTTTGGAAGCCCTGATTCGGTGTCTGCCGTCATAGCCAGTACGGGATCTTTCGAACTGCTGGTAAATGGCCTTAGCGTTGCCAAAGTCGCACAGGTGGACCCGCAGAAGCCACAGGTTTTCAATCTGACTCGCCAATTGATGGCAAAATCCAAAAATGTAATAGGTTTGATAGTCAGGGGGGCATCGGCACAACCGAACAGTACCATTGTCGATGTGAAGGGAGTAGATCGTGTACCGCAGGCAGCAGAAAACATCAATGCCGTGCGCCAGTACTACAGTCTACCTCCGGAACGCAGGACAATGCCCTAAGAAAACAGGGAGCAAACGGTTATGGATACAGGCAAATTGTTTATATTGATGGTTGTCGTGGCGTTTTGTGTGTGGAGCGAACCTGTCCTTGCGCAACGCCAGCGACCGACACAGGCGGAACGGCTTCAACAGCAAGAAGAAACAAGACAACAGGAACGGGCAAGGCCGCAGACCCAGCAACCTGCAAGACCTGGGGCGGCGGTAGAGGCGGTTCAGGGTGAGGGACGCGAGGTGACGCTCGAAGCGGCTATTACGGCCGAACCTGCCCGACCTTTGATACAGTTTACCTATAGCCGTCCTTTGGTAAATTTTTCTGAGGCGGTTATCGGTTTTCGAATTCGATCTTTTTATCCAGAACTGCGCAAAACGACCGATATGGAAGTCAGTTCGCCCGTGATAGACATAGTAAGTCTTTTTCCCGGTCTCATCCCAGAAATCAAATAA
Source organism: Candidatus Zixiibacteriota bacterium (assembly GCA_016867335.1). Taxonomy (GTDB): domain Bacteria; phylum JAAXHH01; class JAAXHH01; order JAAXHH01; family JAAXHH01; genus VGJU01. The sequence goes on from VGJU01000068.1 coordinate 2,881, forward strand.
AAATAGCCTGCGATTCTCATAAGTGAGGAGGGGATCAAAAACATTCCTAAGACCATGATAAGGCTTGTGAAAACTAGTTGACTGCCCCACAGCCCGTACATAAGTTTTACCAACCTTGGTTGCTGCGTTTATTCTTACTCATTTCAAAGTTATAACTTCTCTCATACGGAGGGTTAAGGCATGATCGGTGAATTGATGCACTTCCTCAGCACCTATGCCCATGGTTATACGCCGGCGGCAGAAGGGTTTGTCTTTCTTTGGTTTACGTTGATATCCGGTATTGTCGGTGTCGTGCTTGTGGTCGAGCGATGGAATTATTTGATCAAACGTGCCAGCATCAATAGCCAGCGTTTCATGCTGGAAGTCACCAAGATGATCAGCACGAACAAGATCGACAAAGCCATCGAGTTGTGCGACGCCGAGCCTGAAGCTGCTTTGCCGCGTATCTGCAAACGTGGTCTCCAGCACGCTGGCACCGATGCACGCACGATACAGACCGCTGTTGACGAGGCCACATTGGAAGTGCTGCCTCTTCTCGGTAAACGTGTCGGCTTTATCGGTATGATCGGCCAGACCGCAACCCTGCTTGGTCTGCTGGGTACGGTGTACGGGCTGATCAAATCCTTTAACGCACTGGGCGATCCGAACTTGGATCCAGCGCTAAAAGGTTCGATGTTGGCAGGTGGTATTGCTGCCGCTCTGCTGTGTACGATGACGGGTTTGATGGTTGCCGTGCCCATGATTGTCGCCAACTCCACATTCCGTGAGAAGATCACGGAAATTACCGACGACATCGACGAGTATTCCGTAAAGCTGATCAACATGCTGGCCGCACGGACCAAGTAGGAGGGTTCAGTCATGGCGTTTAAACCATCCCAGCGCCGCAAGGCGCAGGAAGAGATGGGGGAACTGGACCTGACGCCGTACATGAACTTCGTGATGATTCTCATCCCGGTGATCATGCAGGCATCGGAATACATCAAACTGGCTATGCTCAAGATTGATCTGCCTCCTGCTGCGGGTTCCGGAGCAGGGGGGGCTGCCGAAGAAGCGCCACAGGAAACGCTCGACTTATCCGTCTCGATCACTTCCGGCGGATTTACGATAGCCAGTGCAAAAGCCCGTCTGCCTATCATCCCCCTGAAAGGGACGGACTATGATTACGACGAGCTAAATAAAAAGCTCTGGGAGGTCAAGCAACAGATTCAGGGTCAATACCCGGACGACCTCAAAATCGTAATCGCAGCTTCTCAGGACATCCGCTATGAAGTGATCGTTAAAACGATGGACGCTTCCCGAACCCGGCAGGAAGGGGTAAGGTCCTACATCATGTTTCCCGAAGTGGCCTTATCTCCCGGGATTACATAGCCTTCGATCAAGTTTGCATGGTCTGGTAAGTCTGAAGACCTAAAGGAGTAGTCGCCATGGCTTTTGCGCCGTCAAAAGGCAAGAAACACAAAGCGGAAGGCGGAGGGGGGCACATGGAATTGAACATGACGTCGCTTATCGACATGTTCACCTGTCTTCTGGCCTTTCTTCTCAAATCGTTCTCGGCGGAAGGGGCTTTGGTAACACCCTCCGAAGGGCTGGAACTGCCCAAATCTATAGCGAGCGAGCGAGCCAAACCCGGTCTGACCGTTGAGATAGGGAAAAACGAAATCGTGGTAGAAGGAAATAAAATGGCGAACACCGACGAGTTTGCCAAGACCGACTACCAGCAGCTGCTCAAAAGCCCTATGCACGCGGACCTTGATCAACGCCACAAAGCAGCGGTGGCTATGGAACAGTACGGAACCAAGTTTGAGGGGGAGGTTATTATCCAAGGCGATAAGGACATTCCCTTTTCCGCGCTTTACAAGGTGATGTTTTTGTGCGCACGCAACGATTATGGCAAAATGCGGCTTATCGTCATCAGTACGGCGTCTTCTTAGGGCGCAAGGTCGAGTGATTCCCTGATCGTATGTCCAATGCGGTCAAGGGGGAGGGACAAAAAGTGAGCCAACGTGTCGCAGGAGCGCCGCTGATATTCCCACGGGAGTTCAAGCGATCAGGTTCGGAACAGGTCGATTGGAAGCTGATGGGATTTGGCGCCAGTGTGTTTATAGTGGCAATTTTTTTTATCGTCATATTTTCCAACATAGAGCCGCCGGTTCCGTCGGCGGAAGATGTACAAAGGCGTGCCGCTCGTGTGGTTTCCAGCCTCAAGATGCCGGATGTTCCGGAACCGCCACCTGTGGTCGAAGAAGAAAAGCCCAAGGAAGAAGAGGTTCCGGTTGTCGAAGAAGCGCCTGTCGCCCAAGCCGAGGCGGCGCCACGTCAGCGTGAGCGTGCAAGTGGTGGTGGCGGTGGTGGTGGCACACCGGATCGTGCCGCTCAGCGTCAGCGGCGCGGCGACGCGCGCGCGGCGGCGGCGGCGGCTTTGGCCCAGCAGGGAGTATGGGCGCAACTTTCGACCGGTTCCAGCGGTAGCGGCGCTGCCGTAGCTGCGGGTTTCGGTGGTGCTTCCGATCTTGAGTCCAGTCTTGGTAAGGTAGGCGGCGTAAAACGTGGCGGTACTTCCACCTTTACCGGTGAAGGCGACGGCTCTGGTGTCGGCGAAGGCGCCATCGTAGGTCCTGGCGGTGGACGTAGCGCACGCGGCAGCGGCGAAGGCGGTATGGATGCCAGCCTTATCGGCGGTTCTGGTTCCGGCATCGGCGGGGGGGGTGCCACTACGATCGGTGGCGGCGGTAGTGCTGGCGGGGGTGTCGATATCGATGTAAACGCCATAGCGGATGCAGGCGGCGGCGGTGGCCCGCGGGACGACTCGCGCACCGGTGCGGCGCTGCAGAGCGTCATCCGCCAGAATCTCGGCCCGATCAAATTCTGCTATCAGCGCGAGCTTAAGCTCGATCCCAAACTGGAAGGCGTGTTGCGGCTTAAACTCACCATAGCAGCCAATGGGCGTGTGCAGGGCGTAGAAGTTGTAGGAGATACCATCGGAAATGCCAACTTGGCCCGATGCGTCCAAGGCCGAGTCCGCGCATGGAAATTCGAACCGGCTTCCGGCGAATCCGTTGTAACCATCACGCTACCGTTCTCGCCCAACGCTTAATCGATTAACGGTTTGTCATCGTTTTGTCTATTATGTTGAATACATAAGGCCGCTGGGGAACACCCCAGCGGCCTTATGCTTTTTGGGCGGCACGGTCGGATAAGGGCTGTCCAAGTAGCCCCGGTCCAGTGAAGACAGATCAGGGCAATGTCGTGTCAGAAACCCGGCGTTGCCGATAGAGAGCAAAAAATCCACCTGCGGCAAGCAACAGCGTAAGGACAGAAACGGCAACCCCCGTCCGAAAAGCTGTCGATTCATACCGGAACGTTACCGTATGCCGTCCCGCCGGAAGAACGACGGCACGCATCGTATCGTTCGCCCGGTATATCTTTAGCTCCGACTCTTCCATATACGCTTTCCATGCCGGATAATACACCTCCGCAAGCACCAGAATGCCGGGTGTTTTCAGCGTTACGGAGACCACCATTTCGTTGGCTTCGTATCGCTCCAAAACCGGCGTCTCGGACGCGAGTGCCGTATCGCCGGAAAGACGCATGTGCGGAATCTCGTCCAGCACTACTTTTTGGCGGTAATGAAAGGAAGAATCGCCCATGGCACCGTCGACAGCCTCGCGTCCTTTGGCCACCACATAATCACGGACCACAAACGCAGGCGACGTGGGAAAGAAACTTTTGAGGATATCCACCTGTTGCGTGGTACTGTCCATGCCCAAGTGATAGGTCACGTTCATCAGCGGCCAGGCGTCGCGTGGAGGAGTCGTTTCGTTTAGCTTGAGCGGCGATGTATATCCATCCATCGTATATATCCGGTGTAGAAGCCCTGCATTGCGTTCTACGAGAAGATAGGGGTTGTTGCGAATGGCGACGCGCCCGCCTTCCTCGCGTTGTTGTGCTTGGATAAAGGAGATACGGGGATGATTGAAGTATTTCTCAGGAGGATTGGCGCCCTGATTGAACCCCGCACCGGCAAAATACAAATCGACAAAGATAAGCAGTCCTGCTGCACAAACCAGTGCAAGACGAGGCAGGGTTTTTCGATACCATGCCACAAGCAGTAAAATCGATCCGCCTGCAAAGACCATGAAACTCGGGGTTTCGGTACGCATAGCTTCTTCGGCGAGAGACCAAAACGACGGGTCTTCGGTTAGATAAGCGAGTATAGCATTTTTCAAAACCCAGTACACCAGTATCGCTGTCCCTATTCCCCCGGTAGTGGTGATAAGAAAGCGTTTTATAAACGGTTTGCAGGAAGCGTACACCTCGCTTTTCCAGAGTATATCGGCACCAAATCCCGCCAGTACCGCTATAGCGAAATCGAAAACAAACAGCGTGCGGGCCGGAATCCGAAATCGGTCGAATCCGGGGACGATCTCGTAGACGATTGCATATAACGGGTTGTTGTTCCCGAGGGCCGCCAATACGGCCAAACCCGCCAGTACTCCAAAACATAGGGCGATTCGCTCACGCCGTACGTACAGCGCGATGGCGGCCAGAAAGAGCGGGAGGATGCCCGTATAACCGTATGTCTCCCAAAAGCGGCCGTATTCTTTATAACCGGGTCCCCAGTATTGCCATAAAAATGGATCCGTACGTCCGAAGAAGTCGGGCATCAGAAAGGTGATCAACTGTTTCGGATGAAGAGAATAAGTAACGACCTCTTGGTAGGACATGGCCGCGCGGTCGGTGTGTTCGGTGAGTTCGTACGCCGGAAGCAAAACGACGGCGGCAAGCCCGATCCCCACCACGTTTATGATCGCATAGGGCAGACCGGCATGAAGAATTGTTTGGAGACGATTTTCCGAATCTTTGAGTTGAAAGAAGAGCCACAGGGCAAACAGGATGGCAAGCGTATAAAACATGTACATGACGATCTGGGTATGCCCGGCGATCAAAGCAATTCCCATCAGGCCACCGCCTATCAGCGCGTCGGGAAGGCTTTTTCGTTCGACGGCTCTAAAGAAAAAAAGGACGCCCCACGGAAGCCATGCATAAGGGTTCAACATCGAGGTGTTGAACATCTGATGAATAAGGCGTCCGGAGAACAGGGCCGTTATCCCGCTTAAAAAGGCAGCCGGTCGGGAAATTCCGAAATGGAGGCCCAACGCATAGGTTCCCGCTCCAAACAAAACGACATGTCCGATAGACTGGAGTTCTACGACCAGAAAACTTAAGGTATCTCCTTGCACGAAAAGGGTAAACAACCAGTCGGGCGGGTATAATACTGCCGTGTCGATCATGGCAAAATAGGGTATTCCTCCGAAAAGATAAGGATTCCAGAAAGGAAAACGTCCTGAAGACAATTCGACGGCGTTGTATACCCGATAGGGGTACATCTGTTTGACAAAGTCTTCCCAGAAATACGCCTGTCCTGTTATGACCGGCCAGAAGAAAACGATTGCAAGCGCCAGAAAGCCAATGACCGCCACGAGGTCGTACATCCAAGGCGAGAACGAGACAGGCGTCCGCATCCCGACCGTTTCCGAATGTCTTCTGTCTGTTTCTTGTTTTTCCGTCTTTTTTCGCGGCATACGAAATCCGCCTCCTCCATTTTTATCTTTGAGCAGGTTCTATACCCCTAAGTTTGCTATGTTCCTTGCTGTGAACGTCTGAAATAAAGAAAACCGGCGAGAAGCAACGCGATAGCCGTAGTTGTCGAGACGATGGCCCCATAGAAACAAGAAGCGGAGTCGTATTCAAACACAATGCGATGGTTGCCCGCCTCCGCTGCAATCGCCCTAAGCGTTCCATAAGCCCGGTAGACTGGGGTTTCGACTCCGTTTAGATAGGCCCTCCACGCCGGATAATACACCTCGCTCAGTACGACGAGTCTGGGTTGATCAAGTTCGACGGAGAGAGTCAGCCTCCCGGGACCGTCTCGTCGTATTTCTATCGTTTCGGACAACATACGAGTTTCCATGTTGGATACAGGAGATGCGTCTGCGCCGACATGTGTTTTTGGGGCGGTGGGTTGCGCTGAGGGTTGTGTTGCTGGCTCAAATGAGGCGTCACGGTCGAGCGTTGCCGTGGTTCGGTAATCGAAATGCGGGGCCGACAGATATTGGGCGACTGCGCTGTCCGTAGGCGCGACTACATAGTCGTGTACCACAAAGGCGCGTGGCAGTCGATCGGGATTTGCTTCGAGTTTGGCGATTTCGATGTCCAAAAGTTTCATATACAGAGAAACGTTCATCAGGGCGGTCATGCGGTCCCATGGAGCAGGGGGAGTCGTATGCGCCAATCTGAGCGCCGACATTGCGCCTTCCAGTGTTTCGATGCGAAACACCGTGCCACCGTTGCGTCTGATCAGGCCGAATCCGCCCGAATGAAGACTTGCGCGTGTTCCGTCCCATTGTTGTTGTTCACGAAGCGCTGTTACGACCGGTTCGGTAGGATAATAGAACTCAATATCGTCCGAGGAGAAGTTGACATGGCGTCCGGCCATGCTCAAATCTACGCCTATAACCGAAAGAGCAAGCGTCGGCAGCATGTGGCGTGCGCGTGTTTTGCCGATATATCCAAGAAACAGTACGGCTCCGGAGAGCGCGGTTATGGTTAGCGCCCGGAAGCCCTGCGTCGTCAGCGCGTCGCGGGCTTTTTCAAGATGCTCCGAGTTGCCGGCCAGCCATCCGGTGAAGCCATCCGGGCGAACGAGCGCCAGAAACGTCAAAATGCCCGAAAGAGCTGCCAAACCATTCAGCGGGCCTTTTAGCATCTGCCGCACTGTACCTAAGTTGTCTCTTCGGAGGGCCTCGATGCCAAACCCGGCCAGTGCCGCGACGGCAAACGCCATGATCATGGACAAGCGTGCGTGCGCACGAAACAGGTCGAATCCGGGCAACAGGGCCTTCAGAAGAGGAAAAAGCGGGAAGCGATCTCCAAACGAAAGACAAAAACAAAGCAAGGCGAGAACGACGAGAAAAAGCGAATAACGATTGCGATAGAAGATACCTCCTACGACGGCAAGAAAAACGGGCAATATGCCCATATATACGAAAGTTTCCCAGTAATGCCCGAAATATTCGGCATCCGGTCCCCAATAATCCGATCCGGAGGCGAGCGATTGTCCGAAAAAGCCCGGCATTACGAAGGTGACGATCTGGCGGGGGTGTAGGCTATAGGCGTGCGAAGTGGTTTCGGTCCATTCGAACTGCCGGAAGGAATATCCGGACAGTTCGACGGCGGGCAACAACGCTGCTGCGGCGAGACCGACTCCTGTGGCAAAGGTCAGCGTTGTCAGGACGGGAAGACGCAGGGTATCCCGACAGAGACCGGAAGATTTTACGGTGTCTGCAAAACGAAAGAGCATGTACAGGCCCATCACACAGGCGATATATAGAAAAATCTGCGGATGTCCTGCCAGTATGGCAAGCCCCCACAGCACGCCGGCGGCTATGGCCAGATGGGTTTTGCCATGTTCCAGCGCAGGCACAAAGAGAAAAAGAATAAAGGGGAGCCATGCCATGGTATGGAGCATTTCTCCGTGAAACACATGATGCACGATCGGTCCGGAAAACATCCAGACGGTTCCGGCAACAAAAGCACCGGTTTTTCGAAGACCGAAGCGTCGGCACAGGAGATACATGCCGATACCGAGTAGGGGAACATGTAAAAGCGTAAGCCATTCGACCAGGAGATAGCTAAGTTGTTGTTCGTTTACCCATGGAATGAGAAACCAATTAGGCGGATAGAGCACCGCGTTGTCGATCATGGCGAAAAAAGGGATACCACCGAATAGGTATGGGTTCCAGAACGGAAAGCGTCCTTCTGCCAGTTCGACGCTGGCAAAAAGCCGAGTAGGGTAGACTCGTTCGGGAAAATCGTTCCATAGAAAGGACTGTCCGGAGAAGACCGGCCAGAAGAAGAGCAGGTTCAACACGAAAAGGCCGACCATAGGGAGGGTGTCCCGACGCCAATTCAGGGCATTTTCGGAAGAGGGTGGCCAAGTGGCATGGGGAGAGGGCATACGCTTACAGACGGCGCATAAGGCGTTGGAGTCGGAGCCACCAGACCATCCAGACGGCTTCGTAGATGATACGGCGGGACATTTTCGAGGTTCCGGAGTGCCGGTCTACAAACACGATAGGCACTTCTTTTACGGTAAGTCCTTTGCAGATACATCGGTAATTCATCTCGATCTGAAAGGCGTATCCATCCGAGCGGACGCGGTCCAGTTCTATTTGGCTCAGGGCCGATTTACGGAAGCATTTGAAACCGCCGGTAACATCCATGATCTTCATGCCTGTGACAAGCCGGGTATAGATGCCGGCGCAGTAGCTGAGCAAAAGCCGAGACATGGGCCAATTGACCACGTTGGCGCCGTTTATGTATCGGGAGCCGATCACAACGTCGTAGTTTTCAAGCGTTTCCAAAAAGACTGGAATCATCTTGGGGTCGTGGGAGAAATCGGCATCCATCTCGACGATCGCGTCTACATCCTGCTGGAGTGCGTATTTAAAACCGGCGATATAGGCGGTACCGAGACCCAGTTTCCCGGACCTGTGGAGGATGTGTATACGGGGGTTCCGGGCGGCCATATCGTCTACGATTTCGCCGGTGCCGTCCGGAGAGCCGTCGTCTACGACCAGAATTCGGAAGGACGAATCCAGATCGAGCAGCATGGGGATAAGCTGCTGTATATTTTCTCGCTCGTTGTACGTCGGAATGACGATGACTATCGATGCCATAAGAGAGGACGAAGCCTCCATCCGCCGGCGCCAAGCAGGGTCAGCAACACCAAGCCGCTTGCTATCCGACTGAGAAGATGGCCTGTGGCAAAAGAATCCGGTTCGAATCGAAAAACGACGGTATGTTGTCCGGCGGGTACGACCACGGAACGAAGGACATAGTTGGTTTTGTGGATTTCCGCCGGTTGTCCGTCCACCGTAGCGGTCCATCCTGCCGGATAATACACCTCGCTTAGCACGAGCAGACAGGGGGCGATCGCATTTACGGAAACGTCGATTCGATGCGGGGTATGGGTAACGATTTGGGCCGTCGAGCCGGTTTTGGGGCCAAGTCGGGCGGTGATGGGTTTTTCGAGCAGGGCGTACTGCGCCGGGTTGAAAGAAGGCCCTTTCATCTCCTGAAAAATCGCGTTTTTATCCGATACCACCTTGACGCTGTCTACCAGAAACGCGCGCGGCTGTACGGCGGCGTTGCGATACAGGTTTCCCTGTTCCGACTCGATGACGGGAATAAGCAGCGCGCCAGATATCCGTTGTCGGGAGATCAGATATTTGGTGTTGAGCATATTGAGCACGGAAAACGAATTGAATCCGACGTTTTCCATAAGTTCTTGATAGATGCCGAGTTTGGCGGCGTGATAGCCGCCGATGGACGAAAGACCGAAATACCCGTATTCGTTGGAGGAAAGTTCGTCTATCGGCAGGATACGAAAGGGTTCGGGATCTTGGAGCATCGTTTGTACGATCGCGTTTTCCCGACCTGCATAATACGACTCTACCCGTCCGGGTACAAACTCCGGGTGGACGACTTTTGCGGTCACGATAAGCAGGTCGACCGCTGCCAGGCCCCCTATGATAGTCAGAAATAGGGTGGGGCCGATTTTTCGTCCGACAAACAGCAGTACCGCCCCGGCGGCGGCGCAAAGAAACAAGGCGGTTTTGAGGAGGTCGTTTATAAACATTTCAAACCGCATCGTATCGATTTGCGCGCGGATATTGACATCGGAGATGATGGCCTGACGTCCGCCATGCGCGATGTCCGCCTGATCGTAGACGCCGTTCATAAAAGACTGAAAGGCTGATCCGGAGAGGGCCAGCAGAAGGGTCAACGCCAGCAGGCCGCCACTGGTGATGATCAAGGGTTTTACAAGGCGGGTCAAGGATGCTTTGTGATCGGCTATTCGCTGAACGAGGGCGTGGGCGCCAAAACCGGCCAGCAGAGCAAAGGCAAACTGAAGCAGAATCAGCATCATCACGGGTGCGCGGAATTTACCAAAAAAGGGTACGATATGGAGCATGACATACGATACGGGCGGGGCGTATTTTCCAAAGGCGATGAGCAAGGCCAGCAGGGCGGCGATGCCCAGAAACACGGTAATTCGGTTTCGCTGAAGGACCAGGGCGAGAACAGCCAGCAACACCACCACGACACCCAGATAGTTGGGGAAGTCGGTAAAGGGCATGGCGCCCCAGTAGGTCTCGCCGCCAAATCCTGCAAAAGAGGGGATGATGAAAGTAAGGATTTCGATGGGTGGAAAGGACCAGCTTGTGGCAAAAGCCACGTTGACGCTGCTTCCCTCTACGGAAAGGCTGCGGGCGGAAAACTGGGTATACTCCTGCATGGGAAGCACGAGTACGGCGGCCATGGCTACCCCTACAGCGATTGCAGCGACGAATAGACCCAAAGAGGTGAGAACGGGCGCGAGGGGTCTTTTTTCGTACAGGTCCATACTGACCGTGTAGACGGCGTAGCATCCTATCAGGAGGGCCGTATAGAAGGCGATTTGTGGGTGATAGGCGCTGAGTTGCGATCCGAACGCGCCGGCCAGCAGGGCCGCATAGCCCCAGTGGCGTCGTTCGAAAAGACGGTAGGCGGCGAGAAAGATCAGGGGAATATGGCTAAAACAAATAAAACGGTTGGCGTGTTGCGTAGCCATAAGATGGGTGGTAAAGGCAAAGGAGATGGCTGCGATAAAGGAGGCTCCGCGGCTTAGCGAGACGGCGCGTCCCAGAAAATACATGGAGATCGCGCCGAGAAGCAGATGAAAGAAAAACCGCCCGTGCAGAGCAACATACAGGCTGTCGGGCAGAATCGTCATGAAAAGGGTTTCAAACGAGTATTGGAGTGATTGATATGATCCACTGGCCTGAAACGGCATACCGGAGAAAATGTGCGGATACCAGAGCGGTGTGCCGTCTCCGGAGGCTTCGAACTCGGCGACAAACCGGTCTATCGGCGCGCCCTGGCTGACTGTATCGGGGGGCACGTCTATCTTGCCTTCGACGATATATCCGCGATAGACAAAAAGAATCAGTATCAGAATGCCTACACAGAAAAGAACGTCCTGAATCGCCGGATGCAGATGTAGCGACGATCCCTGTTTGGCGGTCGTACGCGCCGGGGGGCCTTTTCTATGCGAGGACGAACGAGATACGTTCATACCCTTCCTTTCGGGTAGTAGGCTGGAACACTACGGCAAATACGATCTATACATTCTGCCGGGTGAGGTTTACAAACGGTGATGGCACAAATGTCCGTGTGTATTTCGGATGTCCTCAAAAAGCGCATGGTTGTAATATGCAGACCGGATTATTCCCGATCAACGGCTTTTTGATGGGTAAGTGGGGTGGTAAAACCGTCTACGAGACCCCGGTGTAGCGCACGCAGATGCGCCCATCGGTGTTTTTTTAAGAGGCGTAGCGCGGGCAGGAGATAGCGATAGGAGAGGAGATAAGGCAGAAAAGCGCACAGAAAAACCAGCAGGGGAGTATGTTTGCGGGCAAAGAGTATACGGCTGCGGGTATTGTGATAGTAATAAAACGGGCTCCATAGCCCGCTGGTCAGAGAGCCTTTATGCCGTATTATGGCTTCCGGAATATACAACAGATCATAACCGTACCGAGTTGCCCGGTAACCCCAATCAAAATCCTCAAAATAGTTGACATAGTCTTCATCAAGTAGCCCGACATGTTCTATGACCGCTCGCTTGATCAACAATGCACAGCCTGTAACATAAGCGACAGGCTTACGCATATCGTATTGTCCTGAATCTTCTTCTCCATGTCCTATCAGAAAGGGTTGAGCAAGCCACGAAATAGCGTGGACGCCGGCAGAATCTATGGTTTTTCCTTCGGATTTGTATACTTTCGGGCCGACCATACCGGCTTTCCTATCGGCTTCCGCCGCCTCGACAAGCAAGGTGAGAAAGTCCGGCGTAACTTGGGTATCGTTATTCAGGAGCAGGAGATACTGCGGGTTGTCTGTAAGCGCTTTTCGAATGCCGGCATTGCATCCTTTGGTAAAACCGAGATTCTGCTCATGGCGAATTATGCAAACCTCCAGGTGACTCTTGCTCCATGTTTCGACTATTTCGGAGGTACCATCGGTGGAGCCGTTGTCTACAACAATGATAGAGAAACAAGGGTAGGTAAGGGTAGTCAACGAATCCAGACACTCAAGCGTATCGTTTATACCGTTCCAAACGGGTATGACGATGGAGACGAGAGGGAGGGGGGTAGGCAGCATATAATAACGATTTTGGATTTTAGATTTTGGATTGCGAACATGAAAGATTGCTGACCGTCAGGGGCTTGATAATTTATATGTTTCCCTTATGAGATTGACCGATGCTCGGTGTGTATTTTTGCGAAAATGTGTTCTATTCTATCTACGGCCTGTGCCCATGTCCATTGCGATTCTACATAAGAGCGACCAGTGCGCCCCATCCTGACGCGCAGGGTTTCATCGTCGAGTAGACGTATCAGTGCGGCTGCGCAGGCGCCTGGATCACGATCCACCAGAAATCCGGTTTGGCCATCCACGACCGACTCGCGGATACCGCCTTCCCGAATTCCAACGACGGGTGTTTCGCACGCCATGGCTTCGAGGGGTGTAAAGCCGAAAGGTTCAAGATAGGGGACCACGGCGACGGCAGTGGCGCGGTTATACCAGGTTACGAGTTCGGTGTCGGGCACGGACTGAATCGTCAACGCAATGTTTCGGTCTGCCGCCATTTTGCCGAGCCGTGCTTTTTCACCCGGTTTTTCACGATCTGCCACGATCATAACTTTTGGGCGACGGTCTGCCGGGATTTGACCGACACTTTCGATTAGAAAGCGGTGACCTTTGGAGGGATGGGCGGCTCCGATGGACAGAACCAGTTGCTCGCGGGGCAACCCCATCGGGCGAAACAGTTCGGTATCCACGCCCAGATATACCACGGTAGAGGACAGGCCGTAGGTCCGCAGAATCGAGTCGCGCGAAAAAAAGGAATTGGCCAGTACCGAGTACGCATACCGGATATTTTTCTTGTCGTTTGTTTTGCGATGAATGAGAGCAAGCAGAAAGGGTCCGATAAGCGGATGATGACGGAGCCTGGTCCGTATCCCGCGCGGTTCGGTATCGGCGGTATCAAGAAGGGGTGCTTCGCATAGAAGACGATTGGGTTCCTGAAGATATAACACCGCAGGGGTCCGGAGGTATTTCAATACGTCGGGGATGTTGGGATAGCGCGCCTGATGTGCGAAGACAAGATCATAACCTCTGCTGTCTATGGCTTGCGCGATATGGCGATGACACTGGTTTGCCATACACCAGGCAAGGGGCGTCCATGTCGCGGGCCGATCGGGCGTGGTACGTCGTGAGCCTATGACTGGGAAAACACGTACGGAAGCAACAAGGGGTTCGAGGGGCAAAAAGATTTCATTGGCGGTTTCGGGGATAAAGACATCGAGGTGGTGGCCCCGAAGGGACAATTCTCGGCAAAAGGCATGAAGCGCTCTTTTGGCGCCCCCGGATGGGAGGTCGTGGAAAATGGCGATTTTCATATCAAGTGGAGACCGGCAGCTTCATGCTACCCCAGTTGGTGATACGATGCACCCAAGTGGTTATAGTGCTTTTAATCCAATCGGGGGCGGAATAGGAAACCAGATAGATCAATCCAAAAAATATGAGCCAATTCATACATTCTTCCAACACATAGGCCGATTCACGACCAAAAGGGAAAAGAGAAAAAAATTGCGACCAGAACAGATGCCATGTGGATATTACGATTGCAAAAACCAACATCTTTGAGATTCGTGAGACATAACCGGAAAAATATTTCATGAAGTATATTATGTGAGGAATGGTAAATAACAAAAATACGAGCCGATAATCACAGTTGCTTCCCAGCAAGAAAGTTCCAATATAAATTCCGCTTCCCATTCTAAATGAATCGATATTTTTAGGGTCTGATTCAATGGGGATGATGGGTTTGCTCTTATGGTCGAAAAATCCTCTTAAGGATACCAGTCCTCCCAATAAAAAGATACCATAGGATATCAGTTTGGACAAACTTCCCATCGTAGGATTTCTTCAGTAAATTCCCATCCACAAAACATCCAAGCCATAGGCAGTTTTAGTGGGTCTTGGCGTAGCTTGGCTGATAAGGACAAGCTCATTATAAGAATATATAACATAGACGATAAGTAAGATTAGAATCATAAGGTTTAATTTTATAAAGACCTATTTTTTCTCTCGAAGTAAAGAGAGAACTCCAAATACAGGAAAAAGTTTAAGAAGAAATGCATTGAAAATCAATACAAGCGCGAATCTAAGAAAAAAACATGGTTTTTGTTCATCATAAAAATTGCCAATGAAAGAAGAAAAAACATAAAGAGGTCTACATTTGCCCTTTCAATACCAAATAAAATAGCAGGTGAGAATATAATAACAGTTAAAACCAGAGAGGTAAATTTTTCTATATGAGCAGAAACAAATAAGAATAGGCCGGTTATAAAAAGAATTGAAATAACAATTCCGAAATAGAGCGTATGATCTCGATTTATTCCCAAGAGATATAGCATCTGCCATATCCTTGGATAATTTAATTTTCTTTGCCATGGGTCCATAGGGTTGTCAATCAATGGATCATATCCCATGGCTTTGCTTTCAGCACCCGCCGTAATCACCAAAGAATCTGCGAAATGAGGTGATAGCGTCGGTATATTCCATAATCGCCATGTGTTTTCATATCCTAATAGAAAAAAGGACATAGTTACCAGGATGAGACCAATTCCTATTGTTAAAACAAAAAATTATAGATTTGTTTTTTTCATGTATAGTTTTGCTGTATCATTGCATCGTTTTAATGGATGCGGTATCAGGAACGAGCGGACTTGTGATTTTGTATATGATGCGAAATCAACCCGGAGAACAGCCGGATATC
>VGJU01000069.1 GCA_016867335.1 Candidatus Zixiibacteriota bacterium
GGGCTTGGCGGGGCCGTGCCGCTCTGCGCGGTCGTTACCAGCGCCAATATCGCCGATGCCGCAGTAGCCAAGGGATTCATGCCTTTTTCTTCGCACGCGGGCGATCCACTGCTCTGCGCCACCGGTCTGGCCAACCTTGAAATCATCGAACGCGACAACCTCGTCGAAAATGCCCGCATCGTCGGCGACTATATGAAAGACAAACTCCGCAGGATGCAAGATGCCTACGAGATCGTAGGCGAGACACGCGGGCTGGGGCTTTGTCTGGGGATGGAACTGGTAACGGACAAAAAAAGCCGGACGCCCAACTTCGAAGGCGTAGCAGCGGTCACGCAACATTGCTACGAAAACGGGCTGTGGCTTCCCATCGTACCGATGACCTCGTTTGCCGATCCGCTTCAGCGGCGGTACATGGAGATGTCCGGCTCGCACGTTCTGCGGTTTATGCCGCCTATCACCGTGACCAAGACGCAGGTGGACGAGGCGCTTGCCATTCTGGAAGACGCCATCCGCGTCGCCGAAGAAAAAACCGCCCGTGCCGCAGCGGCGGGATAACGCACCCTCCGTTATCTTGCCATGCCGCTGTCCTACATCCGGCATGGTCTTGCATAAAACGATACCCTGGTTTCAGATCGAAACCCGACTCCCTGTGATCCCGGAGGCGGGTTTCTTTTTTGCCCGCAGGACGCACAGCAAGTGTACGGAGTTTTGGCGTTTGAAGAGAACGGGCAAAACGTCGCGCTGTAACTTTTTCCCATTCCGCATCGTCTTACAGGCATCACGTCTACCGACCTCGCTCGAATCGCTTTTGATTTTTTTTACGGAGGAAAGATGAACGGCGAGACGATACTGGCTGTGGCGCTTTGCTTGATTGCTTTTTTTCTGATAGCTCTTGTCTGGTTCGTCGTTCAAAAGCGGTTTATTCCGGCAATCCTCGCAACATTTGTTTTTACTGCCCTGACCACGACAGGCATCCATATTTATTTGAACGACCAAGAGGAATATGGAGAAAATACGATACCACTCGCCATGTATTCGAATGTGCTGGGAGAAGAGAGGGAGATGATCGTGCATCTTCCCGAGGGATACCGGAACCATCTCGACCAGCGCTATCCGGTGGTATACGTGCTGGACGGATCGTCCGAAGATGTCCATACGGCAAGCAGTGCAGCGCTGATGGCACGGATTGGAGTCATGCCTCAAGTCATCGTGGTAGGTCTGCCTAACACAAGCGGTGTCAATCGACAGAGAGACTATACCCCTCTTTTTATGCGCCAGGATATCGACGAGGCGGACAGCCCGTTTGGTGCTGGAGACCGGTTTCTTGCATTTCTAAGGGTAGAGGCGATCCCCCGTATCGACCGTGAATACAGGACCAACTCCTTTCGCATGTTGGCCGGCAACTCGCGTGGCGGGCTACTGGTCATCTATTCGCTGATCGCCGACCCCGGTATGTTTCAGGCCCGGTTTGCCCACAGCCCCGCTCTGTGGCGCTATGATGAAATTGTCGTCTCAAAACTCCAAGACTTTTTTTCCGCACATAAAGATAAAGAGACGTTTCTCTATATGAGTATGGGTAGTGCGGAAAACGAGATGATGAAAAACGCCTACCGTCACACGGTAGCGGTTCTTGAAGGTCACGCCCCGCCGGGTTCATAGGGGGGCCGATTTTATGGAAGAGGCGGTTCATGGAAACAACGCGGAGCGCGCTACACCGGTCGGATTTCGGCGTCTGTGCCGGGACTGGCGACCGGCCGTAGCCATATCGGAATAGGGAACGCATCGGGGGATCACCCCCCCAGCCGCACCACCACATACCAGATGGCTCCGCCCACGTAGATGGCCGTGACAAGAAACATCAACGCGCGGTGAAGCGGGTGGGGTTTTACCCAAGAGGGAAAAACGCGGGGAAGCAGTACGTAGTTGAGATAGATCAGACCGGGGCAGAAAAGCGCCATGGCCATAAACGCGATCACGCCCCGGATGATGATCAGTTGACCCGGTTCGGCCAACGGGAGCGTGACCGTGGTCAGTACGGTAAATACACCGACAAAAAAGAAGTACACACTCCGAAAATGGTAGCGATGCGACCGGGGAAAGTTCGAGTATACAAAATCCGCCTGCATCCTTGAAAAGCCGTCGGTGCATTGAAGCCATGCGTCGCACAGAAAGGCCGCGGCGACTAGTAAAAAGAGCGACTTGCCCACCGCTCCCCAGCTTACCTCGAAAAAGGCGGACTGCACCACCGCCAGTTCCCATCCTTTGGGGATGATCCCCTCCGGTCTGAGCAAGGCCCAAGCCAACCAGCACATGATCAGCGTCGTCGTAAAGTTGAGCGCGATGCCGATGATCGTCTCGATTTTCAGATACCGCATAAACCCTGTGTAGGCGCGCCGGTTTTCCTCCGTATCGGCAAAGACGTATCCGGTCGAGGTGATCACCTCTGCGGACGCGCGCAACGGATTGGTGACCCTACCCATGTACAGCGCCATACCCACGCCTTTGTCGCGCATCCAGTACGAAAGAAACAACTGGCCGAATCCACCCGCTCCGGCAAATACGATTGCCGTGAGTACGGTTGAGAGGTCCTCCGGATCCCAGTTTGCAGGTTTTTCGAAATCGGGGGTCAGCAGGGCGGTAAAAAAACCACCCGCAGCTTCCAGCACGGGTTCCTGGAACACCGCAAACACCATGCCTGCGATCGTAACAACGACCACGACCATGGTAAGCCGTTCGATGATCACATAGATGACACGACCCACGAACAATGCGCCGAGATAGACGCCGATCATGGTATATGCCCAGAAAAGCGCTTGTCCGCGCGGCGTCCATCCCCCCGGAAGACCGGTGAGTTCGGCAAGCGCCGCCCCGCCGGCGGTCGCATACGCGCCAAACCAGATGTTTTCCAGAAACACGCCGATCCACAACAACATCGCATACCCTCTACTGATCCGGCTAAAACCCGTCATGGCGGTTTCGCCGGTCGTGATGGTATAGCGGGCGATTTCCACGTTTACCCAGTACTGCATGAGAGACGCAGGGATCAGCAGACCGAGAAACACCTCGCCGTATTTGGCGGTCAGATACGGCCACCAGATCAACTCGCCGCTGCCCTGCGCCAGCCCGGCCCATACGATGCCCGGCCCCATGTATTTGAGCATGCCCGCAAACGTGGGGACCAGCGCCATTTTAAGCGGGGCCAGCCTGCCAAGCGGGGCGTATTCGTGGTGGGACATGGGATAAAGGATGAAGGGTGAAAGAGTAAAGAGTGAAGTGCGCCGCAAGATATACGCCTGCCGGTCTTCACACAAGCATAATCCTGACGGTCATGACACAGCCCTGAGCTCTCCTCTCCGCGACAGCGGTGAGGTCTTAAGGTTATTTTCATCCTTCACCCCTCGAACTTCAAACTTCTTCCCGATTGACGGCTTCTGACCGGAAACGTATCATAACAGCTACCGACATTGGCCTTTTTCACCCTTCAAACTTCCAACTTCAACCTTCCCCGGAGATTTCGTCATGCCTGACTTCCCCATCGTAGATACGCACGTCCATCTGTGGGATCCGGCCCTGCTTCGCTATCCGTGGCTAAACGAGGCCCCCGCGCTCAAAGAGCCGCATCTTCCGACGGATTTTCGCAATGCCTGTGGCCCTGTCGCCATAGACCGCATCGTGTTTGTGCAATGCGAGTGTGATCCTGCCCAGAACGTCGAAGAAGCGGCGTTTATCGCGCATTTGGCGCGCACGGAGGATGACCGCATTCAGGGTATCGTGGCGCAGGCGTCGCTCGAAATGGGTGATGCGGTGCGGTCTTCGCTCGAAGCGCTGGCACAAAACCCGCTGGTCAAAGGCATTCGGCGTCTGCTTCAACAGGAACCGGTCGAGTTTTGTCTGCAACCCGACTTCGTGCGCGGCGTCCAACTGCTCCCCGAATACGGGTTTTCGTTCGACATCTGCATCTTTCATGGCCACTTAGCCAATATCCTGACCCTTGTAAGACAGTGCCCGGAGGTCCGGTTTATTCTCGATCATATCGGAAAGCCCGATATCAAAGGACAGGTATTCGAACCCTGGAAATCGGAAATTGCCACGCTGGCCTCTTTTCCCAACGTCTGGTGCAAGGTGTCCGGGGTGGTCACCGAAGCGGATATGACGCACTGGAAGAAAGAAGACCTAAAATCCTACATAGACCATGTCATCACCTGTTTTGGGACTGACCGGGTGATCTATGGCGGCGACTGGCCGGTACTCAAACTGGCTTCCGACTATCCCCGCTGGGTCGAAGCGCTGGATTGGGCCGTTGCCGGGCTTTCGGCGGACGAACGCCGGAAGTTGTACGCTGAAAACGCCGTTTTGTTCTATCGGCTCCCGGGCTGAGCGCATGGACTTGTCTGCCCTTCGAGCTCTGGTACGGCCCCACGGTCCGGTGCTGGACGTCCACGTACATCCCCTGAGCTGTTTCGGACCGTACCGGATCGGGTCGATCCGGGAGGATGCGCACCGGCTGATCGAGACGGGGAAACGGTCGGGTGTTACCAAGATGTGTGTGTTTTCGCTGTACCCGTCGTGTCCGTACGAACCGACGCCTGCGCAGTGCCGGGAGGCCAACGATTATGTCTTGGCGATGCGGGACGAAGCACCGGAGACGTTTTTGCCGTTTTGCTATGTCACTCCGGTCTTTCCGGACGAAGCGACGACGGAAATAGAGCGATGCGTGGGCGGCGAAAAGATGGCAGGTATAAAACTCTGGGTGGCACGCCGGGCGACCGATCCGGGGCTTGACCCCATCATGGAAAAGGCGGTGGCGTTGGACGTTCCGGTGCTTCAGCACGCATGGCTCAAAACAACCGGCAATCTTCCGGGAGAATCGACACCGGAGGACGTGGCGGATCTGGCCCGTCGGCATCCGGCGGCGCGCATTATCATGGCGCATCTCAACGGAGCGGGGTATCGTGGTATCGAAGCACTGGTCGATACACCCAACGTAGTCGTGGACACCTCCGGCGGTGACCCCGAATCCGGCATGGTGGAGGTGGCGGTAGCGCGGCTCGGTCCGCATCGCGTGGTCTATGACTCGGACGCGCCCATCCGGCATTTTGGCACGACGCTCGGAAAAACGCTTGGTGCCGTCCTGCCCGACACGGTAAAACGGGACATCCTGTGGGGGAATGCAGTGCGCATCCTCCACCTTGCAGGTGACGCATGATTACCGATGTTTGCGCATGGACCGGAACGTGGAATACCCTTGACGCACCGGGGGATGTAGACAGCGTCCGTGCAGGGCTGAGGGTCTATGGCGTGGAGCGCATTTTTTTGTCCCCGCTTGCCGCCGCATGGCGTCCCAATCCACATATCGACAACCAGAGGGTCTACGAGGCGGCAGGCCGGTATCCCAACATTCGAGCGGTTCCCGTGCTCGACCCTACCTTGTCCGGCTGGGAACGCGAGCTGGACCGGGCTGTCCGGCACGCGGCTACCCCTATGGTCCGCATCTTGCCCGCGTACGGCGGATACACCCCGGACGATCTGGATGTTTTTTGTGCAGCAATAGGCAAAACAAGACTTGCCCTGGCCGTTCAGGTGCGCATGGAAGATCCGCGTCGGCAGCATCCGCTTGCACAGGTTCCCGACGTGCGGGTCGAAAAAATCGCCGATCTTGCACAGCGGCACCCAGACCTCACCACTGTCATCGCCGGAGCATCCACCGCCGCGCTACGCAACCTGCGTGATAAACTGTGTACCCTGCCCAATCTGTACGCCGACGTTTCTCAGGCGGATGGTCTGGATGCCCTCGTTACCCTCGTGGATGCAGAAATCACGCACAAACTTCTTTTTGGCTCGCACACTCCCCTGTTTGTCACCGCTTCTGCCGTCGCTCGTGTTGTCAACGATCTCAACGACAAGGACGCAACGGTCATCCTCTCCGAAAACGCCGCCCGCATCTTCCGGGTTTGAGTCTTATCATCGTTCCTCATAATGCCCTACAAAAATTTAGGGTATTATATGAATTGATCCGAGTTTATTTCAGATTACTTTGTATGAAACGCAAACAAGATACGCCCTGCAATGATTCAGATACCGAAGTCCGGAGGAAAAACAATTCAAATCGTTCGCTTTTCGCGTGCGCCACGCCCAACGACCCTATTTGCAGATAGACACTAACCCCATATCGGTAAATTAGATTGCGAATGCCCTTGGAATGCTGTATGCTTGGCTGGCGTTTTATATAGGATTTTTTATCATTGGATTAAGGAGTTTGTATTGTATAGCCCTCGGATGTTTCTCCTTATGCTTGTCTGTGTGTCGTGGAGCGCACCGTCCGTCCATGCCCAGCCGGATGAAAACGGGATTTATCTTCCGCGCACCGTATCTACCATGACCGAGGTGCTTGACGTCGTGGACATCATCACACTCGGTGTGACGCTTCAGGCTCCGGTAGACCTCAAGTTCGACCGGTTCGACGTGTCATATCTGTTGCCGTTGATCAATCACCTGGATTTCAATGTGATTGGTCACGGACGTTCAGCTACCCTATTCCCGCAACACATGATCGAGTATATTCTGCGTCAACTCGAACGCAACGAGCCGCTCGCCGAAATAGGCACCTCCTTGATCGACGAGTTTCGGCAATTGGAATTGACGGCGCTTCAAGAGCAGAACCGTCAATTAGAAGAACAACGGCAAAAACAGCAGCCCAAAAGCATGATGGAGCCGCTTCGCGTCAATATCGGAGGTTTTTTTGTCAGTGAAATCGAACAGCACCAAGAGCCGGACGGTGCTTGGTTTACCCTTGTAGAAATCAATCAGTTGCGGCTGTTTTTCAGCGCATTGATCAATCCGTCGGCGCAGAAAAACCGCGTGTCTTTTCTGGCGGAGTGGAACCCGGTTCCATAAGAAGTCAATCACCACATCGACGAGGTATTTGTCACCACAGGGGCCGTAACGGATACAGAGTTGGTGCAATTCGAACAACTGTACATCGAAGTGACCAACCTCGGTGGTGCGGGCGTCCATTTCCGCGCCGGGGAGTTTCGTTTGCCGTTTGGGTTATGGTCGGACGTAACTTCGCACCGCAATTTTTCGTCTGCCAAAAACAACTCGCTTGTCAACGGATTTGCTCTCAAAAAGATCGACTTGGGCTTCATACTGGAGAAGGAATTTCCCGGTGGTCGGATCACTACGGTGTTGGTGCATGGCCGTCAGGGGCGCACGTCCAATTTAAGCCGGGCCGACAATGACAACAAAAAAGACCTTGTGGTACGTGCGCTTGTCTCCCGACCCGGTATACAGGTGGGTGTATCCGGTTATCTCGGCGAGTTGAAAGTGGATCGCAACATAGCCGTCGGAGCAGATTTGGTCCTTCCTTTTCGGCGTGTCAACATGGCAGCGGAATTTGTGTATCAAAAAAACAGCGACATGAAAACGACCTATGGTCAGGCATTTCAGTTCAAAAAAGGAGAGGCGCTTTCGGGTTATGTCTCTTTTGCCGCCAACCTAACTTCACGCATAAGCCTGTATGGTTTTTACGAAGCTTGGCGGCTTTCGCTGGACGGAAAACAGATTCACGGCCTGGCGTTCAAGGTGTTTCACGGGTTTCGTTTGGTTATGAACCGAAACGTTCGATGGACGGTGGCCGAATTGGGGCGTATGTTTCATAACGGGTTTGATCAGGGTAAATGGCATATCGGCTCTCAACTGGAATTGACTTTTTAGGAAACACATGCACATTTTGGTTATGACTTCCACTTACCCGGACCGTGTGGTTTCCTACAGCGCCAGTTTTATATCGGTGTTGGCCGATTATCTCATACGGCGGGGGCATCAGGTGACTATAGTCACCCAGCGCCGTCCGGAAACACCGCCCGACGTATGCGCAAATGGGTTGAACATACGTCGTTTCGAGTTTTCGGGGTGGGGAACCAACCGGGTCTGGGCTACGGAAAAATCCGTCCCCGTGTTCTCGACTTTGTCCTACATGTGGAACATGCTGGCCACGGTCCGGGCCGTGATCCGCGAACAGCCGGTGGATGTGATACATTGTTTCTGGGTGATTCCGTCCGGCTTTTTAGGTGTTTTTGTGCGTATGCTTGCGAGGATTCCACTGGTGATTACCGCCCCCGGATCGGACCTGAACATCTGGGTAAAACGCCGGCTGATCCGTCCATTTCTGGCGTTTACGGTGGGCCGTGCAGACCGGTTGATCGTGTTGGGAGGTCAGATGAAGACGACGGCGCTTTCGCTTGGAGGCAGTCCGGACCGTGTCGTCGCGATGCTCGGAAACGGCGGGGTGGACCTATCGCGTTTTTACCCCACGCCGGTGGAACAAAAAACCGAACTCCGTGCCCGTCTCGGTTTTCATCCTGCGGATGTGCTCTGCCTTTTTATCGGCAGACTCGGACCGCCCAAACAAATACCGCTGCTTGTGGAGGCCGTTCGGCTGGCGCGGCAACGGGTCGCCTCGCTAAAACTGTTGCTGGTAGGCGGTGGTGTGTGGGATACGCAAGGTCATGACCCCCAGCTTCTCCAGGATATGGTCGTCTCGTTTGGTCCTCGCCCTCCGGAAGAACTTCCTCCGTATCTTGGTGTTGCCGACATCTTTGTGTATGCCTCCACTATGGAAGGGATTCCGCTCGCTATCGTGGAAGCGTCGGCCAGTGGGCTTCCGGTGATTGCCAGCCGGGTCGGTGGAATTCCCGACGTAGTACTCGACGGGCAGACCGGGTTTGCCGTAGAAAACGACGCCGACGTTTTTGCGGACCGTATCGCCACATTGGCGCTGGACGCTTCGCTACGTGCCCGGATGGGCGAAGAAGGACACCGTTTTGCCGTAGCGTCCCTGGGCAGCCGTTCGATCCTACCGCAGATCGAACGAGTGTATGAAGAGGCAGTCGGCCAGACACCCCGGAGATCACATTGATCGGTCAGATTCTGGTGGTCGAAAACGACCCTATCGTCGTTCAGGTAGCCAAAGACCTGCTGGGCTACGACGGTCTCATACTGTCATTTCTGCAAAAGAAGGTGTGGAAGGGCTTGAACTGTTTTCTGCCGCTACGTTCGACTTGGTGCTGACCGATGTCAAAATGCCCCGGATGGACGGTATCGAGTTGATGGAGTTGATCAAAGCCAAAGACCCGACCGTCGAAGTCATCGTTTTTACGGGATTTGGCTCGATGGAACTGGCTATCGAAGTCATGCGGCTCGGTGGGTACGATTTTTTGCTCAAACCGGACGATCTTACACGCCGAATGCGTTCCGTGGTGGTCAAAGCGCTCGAAAAAAGGCAACTCACCCAGCGAAACCAAGAACTGATTCTTTCGCTTCAGGCGGAGATGCTCGAAAAAACCAACGAAACCCGAGGGCTCTATACGCAACATCAGATCACCCGCATTCTCGGCGAAGCCAAAGGTATCGCCGAGGCGGCCCCTACGGTGCTGACCACGATTCTCCAGAATACCGGCTGGGAGTATGGCGCGATATGGACATCGGAGCGGTTGTCCAATACGCTTACCTGCAAAACCATGATCCGCCATGATGGAGAGCAGGACGGTTTTGTCCAGCAACGACGCAACGCTTCCTATCAAAAACAAGAAGGCTTGGCCGGGCAAGTCTGGAGCCAGAAATGCCTCCTGCTTTGTACCGAAGGTGAAGAACCATCGGTCGAGTACCGTCCGGCGACGGAGGGGAAACGTCAGCGCATCGGATTTCCCATCCTGCAAGGGGAAAAGATTTTTGGGGTTATGGAATTTTTTCATACGGAAATCCCACCCCCCAACGAAAATCTTATCGGGTTGTTGACCGCCGTAGGCAGTCAACTTGCCATGTTTATGGAACGTGAACAGTTGGAACAGCAATTTCGTCAATCGCAAAAACTCGAAGCGATCGGACGACTGGCAGGGGGCATTGCACACGACTTCAACAACCTGCTTACCTCGATGATGGGATATGCCCACCTGATCGAACGCCAGGTGGTAAAACACGAAGGGTTACACCGAAACGCCCAGCAGATTCAGCGGACAGGTACCCGAGCCGCGGCGCTTATCCAACAGCTTCTGACCCTCAGCCGAAGCCAAGTGCTCAAGCAGGAACTGACCGACATGAATCAGGTGATTACCGATCTCGCTCCTGTTCTGGAACGCCTGCTTACCGAACGAATCGAGTTTCGGCTCCAGTTGATGCCAACCGGGGAAATGATTCTCTCGGATCGTACCCAACTGGAACAGGTGATCGTCAATCTGTGTGTCAATGCCCGCGACGCCATGCCCGACAGCGGTGTGCTGACGATCAAAACATCCGTCATTCGGCTCGATACTCATGAGGCCGAACTGCATAGTCTTTCACCGGGAAAATACGTCTGTCTCAACGTCATAGATACCGGTCACGGTATGGACGAGAGTGTCAAGACTCATCTATTCGAACCGTTTTTTACTACTAAGGACAAAGGCAAGGGAAGCGGGCTTGGGCTGGCGACGGTTTACAGCATTATTACGCAAAGCGGGGGCATCATCGAGGTGGCCAGCGAAGCAGGCCAAGGCGCGATATTTTCCATCTATATGCCTGTTGCCACTTCACTGACTTCCAACGCTTCTGCGTCCGTGCCCGAAGACCGAGAGGAAGACCGTCCACACGGCACGGAGACCGTGCTTAGCGTGGAAAACGAAGAGGATATACGAGACATCATATCGCATATCCTTAGCGAAGCCGGTTATACCGTCATGGCGGCGGCAAACGGTTTCGAGGCGCTCTCGCTCATGGATACGTACGGAGCGGAAATCAAACTGATGATCTGGGATCTCCTTTTGCCAGGTATGTCCGGCAGTGCCATCGTCGAACAGGCGATGCAGACCCACCCGGATTTGAAAATTCTACTTATTTCGGGTAGCTTTGACGAATTCAAAAACCATGAGAATCTTCGTCTTAGCGAACTCCCCTTTCTCCCCAAACCTTTTTCGCCGGAATCGCTCCAACGGGAGGTGCGCGCTGTGCTGGACGGCACCCCAATGGACTTTTCAATCTCCGAAACGTAGACGTCTCGTCAGCCTTCTTTGGCATATTCCGCCGTACAGACCGTATGTATCCCGCCTCGAATGCGATAGTCGGTTTTTATCGTCATTCGTACCGGATCGAGCGCCGCAACAAGGTCGTTGAGTATCCGCCGCGTCACATGCTCCTGCACCATCCCTACATTCCGGTAGGAAAGCAGATAATACTTGTACGCACGCAACTCAAGACAGACCCGGTCGGGTACGTAGCTTACCGTTATCGTTGCGAAATCGGGCAATCCGGTCCACGGACATACCGCCGTAAACTCGTCCGTCTCGATCACGATGTCGAGCGGCTTGCCGAGGTCTTCATAAGGAAACGATTCCAGCGCTTCGGGTTTGATGGCGCTGGCGTCGTCATAGGCAAACTGTTTTACACGCGGTTCGATTTGCATACGCTATATGCCTCGCTGGTTGCCGTACAGGTCGATGTGGAGCCGGGGACAGAAACGAAAACCAAGTCGTTTGCAAACCTCGGCGATCCCTTGCGACTTCTCCGAAAGTTCTTCGCGCCCCCGCCCTTGCGGCATCAACAAGACCCGCGTTCGGTCCACTCCGCCCACCTGTTCAAGCAGTTTTTCGATCTCCTCAATGTCGGAAAAGGTGTCCACGACAAACTTGAGTTGGTATGGATACGCCGCGACAAACTCCCGGATCGTTTCGATGTCGATGCGAAGTGCCTCGTGTTTGCGGGCGTGACGCCCACCCTGTTCGGTCCATGGCGTCGAGTTGGAGAGTTTGGGACTCAGCGAGGCAAGATCGCATACGACCGGACGGTATACGGTCGCCGCCGTTTCGAGCGTAATGTGGTAGCCGGCAGCGCTGAGTCGGTGGGTAAGACCGGTGATGTCGCGCATCAGCAGGGGTTCTCCGCCCGTGACGACTACGTAGCGTGTCGGATACGCGGCGACTGCGGTTATGATCGCGTCCAGTGTCATGATCCGGCCTTCGGGACGCCACGACGTATAGGGCGTGTCACACCAGCGGCAACGCAGGTTGCACCCGGAGGTACGGATAAAAACGGACGGAACCCCGCTCAGTATGCCCTCACCCTGAATCGAATAAAAAATCTCGGCGATTTTCACCCGGTCTGCTCCGCGTAGCGTGTCGGATCCGTTACACCTGCCTCTCGGAATCCTTTGATTCGCAGGGTGCAGGAGTCACACTGCCCACAGGCGGCCCCGTCCGGCGTAGGGTCGTAACAACTGTGCGTAAGACCAAAATCGACGCCGAGCGCCACCCCGGTACGGATGATGTCGGCTTTGGTCATCCGGATAAGCGGCGCATGGATACGAAACGTCCCCGCACCTTCCACACCCGCCCGTGTTGCCAAATTGGCCATACGCTCGAAGGCACGCAAGTATTCAGGGCGGCAGTCCGGGTATCCGCTGTAATCGACGGCGTTAGCTCCGATAAACAGGTCGAATGCGTCTTCCGTTTCTGCAAAACCGAGCGCAAAAGACAAAAATATCGTGTTCCGCGCCGGCACGTAGGTGACCGGAATGTCTCCGCCCATCTGGGTCTCATCGCGGCCTTTGGGCACGGCGATGTCGTCTGTCAGTGCCGAACCCCCAATGGTCCGCATATCGAACGAGATGATGGCATGACGCACCACACCAAGAGATGCGGCCACTTTGCGCGCAGCCTCCAATTCGTAGCGATGCCGCTGGCCATAGTCAAAGCTGACCGCCAGACAAGCGTATCCGTCGCGTCGCGCGATAGCCAGCGTCGTCGCCGAGTCGATCCCCCCGCTCAAGAGTATCACCGCTCTCATACGTTGTCCACTCGTTACATTACATTCCCCACGCAAGACAGAAACTCGCGTCTTGTCTGCCCGTTTTCGCGTGTTCTTCGACCCTCGATTTTGTACACGCGCTTACCGTCTTGACACCTTCCCGGCGATGCAATATATAGAACGAGCGTCGCTTGTCAACATTTCCCGCCGCGCCGTCAAACCGTCATCGCCTGTCTATCCGCGTCTCAGGAGATTACCATGGAAGGGCCTCGTTCCCCCGCACCCCATGAGATGGACTCGCTGTACGATCTTGTAAATACCGTTTTCCGATCCGGCAGCGCCGGACGTATGGAAAACCAGTACCCCTTGCTGTTTACGGAAGAAAACCGGGACCATCTATTTGTCGTGACGGACGCCGGTCGGGTTGTGGCGCATGTAGGTGCGTTTACGCGTGATATTTCGGTGCTGGGGTGTACCCTCAAGACGATGAGCATCGGCGCGGTCGCCACCCTCGAATCCTATCGCGGCGCAGGTCTTGCTACCCGGCTTATGGAGACGGCGATCCGGACAGGGCGAGCGGAAGGCAGCTCGCTTATGCTGATCTCCGGTAGCCGGGGGTTGTATCGCCGACTGGGAACCACCCGGGCAGGCCGATATGTGGTGTTTACGGCATCCCGGAGCGTCCTGCCTTCCGGCCCGGTGGAAATCGCGCCGGCCACCGAGACTGACCTCCCCGCGCTGGTCCGTCTATACGCGCATGAACCGGTCCGCTATATCCGATCCGTCACCGATTTCCAGGGCGCGCTTTGCGCCAACTGGATCGTAGATCGCGCCGGCGAAACACTTACCGTGAGTGGCAAGGAAGGACTACTAGCCTATGTCGCCGTCCAGACACCCAACTCGGCCTCCGAGCACGAGGCAAACCGGGTTCGGATCGTCGAGATGGCCGGGTCACGCGTCGCTATAGGACAGGCGCTTCCGGCGATCATGGGACGCTACGGCGTATCCACCATCGAGGTGATTGCGCTTGAATCGGACCGCGATACGGCACGCTTTCTCGCCGGCTATGGCGTATTCCCTCAGCCTGAAGGATTTGGCGGAACCAGTATCGTGCTGGACCCCGAACGTTTTCTGACTGCGTTTGCCCCGTATGTCAAAACGGCGCTCGGCCCCGACCGGCTCCGGTGGTCCGTCACACCGGAGGAGATCGTCTTCTCATGCGAAGGACAGACGCTGACCGTTACCCCGTCCACACTTGGACTGCTGTGGTTTGGCGTCGTCGAACCCGATGCCGATCCGAGACTTACCGTCGCTGCCGGCACTCCGCTCCGCGAGGGGCTGGATACCCTACTGCCGGTTCAACTGCCCTGGTACGGGCATAACTATGTGTAGGAGGTTTTTATGTCCGTTCTTGGTCTTTCCTGTACGCGATGCAACGCGCAGTACCCGATCGGTCCGCTGTTCTACGGGTGCCCGGCGTGTCACAAAAAGGGCCTCGGCGGCGCGCTGACCGTTGTTTACGACTACCCGGCCATTGCCAAAACGCTCGACCGGGAGGCGTGGGGGCGGCACAGCCATTCGATATGGCGGTTCAAAGACCTCCTGCCCGTGCAAGATCCCGCGTTTCAAATCAGCCTCGGCGAAGGCAATACGGCGTTGGTGCAACCCCGCGTCGTCTGCGAAACCGCCGGTCTGCCCCGTCTCTACATCAAAAACGAAACCACCAATCCTACGTGGGCGTTCAAAGATCGGTTTCACGCTTCCTCGATTTCGATGGCCAAGGCGATGGGGTATACCAAGGTGACAGCCAGCACCACAGGTAATCATGGCGCATCGACCGCCGCCTATAGTGCCGCCGCAGGCATGAAAACCTGCGCGATTCTGTGTCACCCCGAATCATCACCGCTCCAGCGCAACATAATCCGCATGTACGGGGGACATGCCTTTGTCCTCGAAAATCGGTACCAATATCTGGAAACCTTTGTAAACGATCACGGGTTCTATCCCTCCACCACCATGGAGCCTATGCCCGTCGGTACGCCGTTTGGCATAGAAGGATACAAAACCATCGCCTTTGAGGTGTATGCCCAACTCGGCGGCAAAACGCCGGATCGTATGTTTTTTCCCATCGCCGCCGGAGATGTGCTCTACGGACCGTGGAAAGGTTTTAGAGAACTCAAGCAACTGGGTATCGCGGACCGCCTGCCCGTTTTGCACGGCATACAACCCGCCGGGTGCAACCCGTATGTACAGTCATTCCGCCAAGGACTTCATGATGTGATCACCCACCCGGACCCTCGTTCCATCGCGCTGTCCATACGGGACGACATGGGTGGAAGACCCGCACTGGAGGCGCTCTACGAGTCCGGTGGCGACGCCTCGGACGTCTCGGAAGAGGAAATCGTCGAGGCCGTGCATCTGCTGGCCCGGAGCGGATTTCTGGTGGAGCCGTCGTCCGCCGCGTCCGTGGCCGGAGCCGTAAAAGCCGGACGCCAAGGACGTATCTCACGCGACGATACCGTCGTGTGCATCGTGACCGGCTCCGGCGCTAAATGGCCCGAAGTAGTCGAAAAACTCGTTCCCTCGCCCACACCGGTCGAACCCACATGGGACGATATATGTCGGGAGTTGGGGCTGTGACCTCCTTTTTGCTGGCCGACGATTTTACCGGCGCGCACGACGCCGGGCTTGCCTTTGCCCGCAAAGGGCTGACAACCGTCACAATCTCCGACATCGACCGTCTTGGAGACGTTACGGCGGACATAATCGTTGTCGATACCGACACACGCGACCGTTCCCCCCAAGAGGCCGTCCGTCGTGTGGCCGCCGCTTGCAAAGCGATACGCGATCACGGTGGGGTGCTGCACTACAAAAAAATCGACTCTACGATTCGCGGACCTGTCGGTCAGGAACTGGATGCGGTGCATGAAATATTTGGTCGCTCCATCACCCTGTTTGTTCCCGCGTTTCCGGAGTTGGGCCGTACCATCGTCGGGGGCTATCAGCTTGTTCATGGCGTACCGGTGGAACGGACCGCCATGGGCGACGATCCCGGCGCCTCGGTGCGAACGGGCTTTCTTCCGGTTCTATTGGGCCGCCAGTCCCGGCAAGCCATCGCGCATATCGATCTCGGCACGGTGCTGGCTGGACCCGAGACCCTCCGTCACCGCATCGACGAAATCGCGCATCTCGGCAACGTGATCGTCGTCGTGGATGCGGCGACACGCGACAATCTGGACACCATCCTCAAGACGGCGATGTCGATGCGCACGATACCCCTTCTCTGCGGATCCGCAGGCATGACGCACGGATTGGCCGAACATCTTGCGACAAATGCCGACCACCGGACACCGAACCCGGTTCCCCACCGCGCCGGCCCTTCGCTTACGATAGCAGGCAGCGTCCATCCCGTTACCGTACAGCAGATCGAAACCGTGTCGCGTCGTCCCCAAACGGGGCTGTATCGGCTGGACCCGTTTGCGTTGCTCGATAAAAACCCGGCGACACGTCAGGCGGAAATCGACCGCGCCGTCGCCGCAGGCAGCGATACCCTGAAAACAGGACGCGATGCCGTGATTGCCCTGACGCCATCCCTGCGGACGGACCGCAAAGCATGGATGGAGCGGCTTCACACGGCGGGACAGGGACGCGACCTTGTCGAAACGCTGACGGACGATCTCGGCTCTATCGCCGAACGTCTGCTCGACGAAGTGTCGGTATCGGGCGTGGTGCTGACAGGGGGGGAAACGGCCGAACATGTAGCGCTTCATATAGGCGGATGGGGAACACGTCTTTGGGAGGCAGTGGAAGACGGTATCGCGCGCGCCACGCTGATCGGTGGACGGCAAGACGGGCTTCCCATAGTCGTCAAACCCGGCGCGTTCGGCGGCCCCGATACGCTGATCGCGGCCATCACCGCGCTTAGACAATCGGGCCAAGCAGAGACAAAAGAGCGTCCACTGCTTGGCATCACCATCGGAGACCCCAACGGCGTCGGGCCGGAGATCATCGCCAAGATACTGGCAATGCCGGATATCTATGCGATATGCCGACCGTTGGTAATCGGGCATGCCGGGGTGATGCGGCGCGACATTTGCTTTGCCGGGCGACCGCTCGACGTGCACCGGGTCGTCTCGCCGGACGAAGGAAAGTATTGCTCTGGCACGGTCGATGTGCTGGAGGTACACGAGATCGATGTGGAAAAGCTGATTCCCGGCACAGTGCAGGCGGAAGCGGGTAAGCTGGCGGTCGAGGCAGTGATTGCGGCGGCGCGGTTGGCCATGACGGGTGAGATACAGGCCATCGTCACCGCTCCGCTCAACAAGGAAGCGATGAACCTCGCCGGATACCACTACGCCGGGCATACCGAATTGCTTGCGGATTTGACGGAGACAAAAAAATATCGGCTGACGCTCGCCACCGATGGGATGCTCGTCTCACACGTAACCACGCATGTCTCGCTTCGTCAAGCCATTGAAAGACTGTCCGAAGAAGGCATACTCGACACCGTCGAGATTATCGGAGGAGCGCTCAGACGTATGGGGGTCCGACAGCCAAGAATCGCCGTATGCGGGTTAAATCCTCATGCCGGAGAAGGTGGGATGTTTGGCGACGAAGAAATCCGCATCATCACGCCGGCGCTGGAAAAGGGACGCGCCGCCGGCTGGAATCTGCTTGGGCCCTTGCCGCCGGACACGGTGTTTATGCGCGCCCGGCGTGGCGATTTTGACGGCATCGTAGGCATGTACCACGACCAAGGGCATATTCCGGTCAAAGCCGTCGCCTTTGATCGGTCGGTCAATGTGACGCTTGGACTGCCTATCGTCCGCACCTCGGTAGACCACGGCACGGCGTTTGACATCGCGGGCAAGGGCGTTGACA
>VGJU01000070.1 GCA_016867335.1 Candidatus Zixiibacteriota bacterium
TCTATCGGCTGTACGGGCTGTCCTCCAGCGCGTTCCGGACAATGTACGGATTAGGAACCACATTGATGCGATCGATGTCGTTTTGCTGTACCGCTTTTCCGGTTGTCGGCCCCGCAGTGCTAAAGGCAAATACGTCGGTCGCGGTGTTGACATGGTTGGCGGTGATGGTAAACACCTGACCATCGGCCAGTTCGGTCGCCGGATCATGACCGGGACGAGCTAGCGGCCAGAGCGAATACAGAATATCCATATCGCTGGCCTCTGCATTGAGGAGCTTGCTGGTATAGAACGGATCGGCAGTTGCGCTGTACGTGCTCTTAAAGATAAACAGATACTCACGGTCCGAGGCCGATGACGTGGGTAGCCACGTATCGTTGGCGGCCGGTCCACCGTTCTGCTCGACAAACGCCGCATTGAGCTGGCGAGGTGGGTTCGCGTCTACATCCCATACCGTAAACGGGACTTCGAAATACCCGGTATTGAGATAGTTGGGGGTGCCGCCACGCAAATACTTGTAGGCTTTCTGTGTTTTGCCGGGTGTGCCAAGCGGGGCAAAACGGATTTCTATGGTCACGAAATCCTTTCCGGCGGTAATGGCGCTTCCTAAAAAGTGCTCCCCGATGTCCAGACCGCCAAAGAAAAACTCACCGCCAAAGTCTTTTCCTGTAAACCATCGCGCCAAAGGATCGGGGCCAAAGGCGGTAGGGGTATCGTGGTTTATTCCTGGGGGCGGACCGGAAACCGTCACCACCATGCCGTCGACCACCGGTCCGGAAAGATCGTCCGTATTGGTCGATTGCGTTTGGCCGGAAATCACGGTCTGGCTTTTGGTCACGTTGAAAAGCGACCAGACCGTCTCCCCGGCCAGCGGGTTGGTCGGTTTTGTCGGAATCCGTAGTTCGTCGCTTTCGGCGGACTGTAATCGATTGGCTTGAGAAACAATGGGTTTGGTGGTTTCGTTAAACCGGATTTCGTAATGGTCACCGGTAATGGCGTTTGAGTTGATCAACCGGATCACGGCCGCGCCATCGCTTGTACCAAATTTGTGTATGGCTTCGATGGCAACGTTGGAGGTGTCGGAGCCGGCCAACCTTACTTTGGAGCCGTCCCGCCCAAAGGGGGCCTTCGGAACCGCCTGTAAAGGCGAAGTCGAAATACGTTCCAACGTGCGCGGCTGAAAGACCGACTGATAGTCGTAAGACCGTACGTCATAGTAGTACGTATGACCGTTGACCACGTCGTTGTCGATAAAGTAGTGCCGCAGTCCGTTGTCCGTCCCCACCTTTACCACCAGCGTTTGGGTAAAACCCGTAGAGGCGTCAAGTTGGGTGTCGGAGATATTGGTCACCCCATCGGCCAGATCGTACTGCGCCGGATTGTTTTCGTGATCGGTCGCCAACTTGAAATCGTTGGGGTTGAGCGTGCGGCTTTTGTACACCCGGTATCCCTGAAAATCAAGCGTGTCGTAGTCCGCCAGCCCGCGTCCGAATGTATCGATGACGCGCTCCACGGTATCGTCCCACGTCAAGATGATCTGGTTGTCCAGTTCGGTAACGGTGACCGCCGGGTTGGAAGGCGCAGACGGTACTTTGAAGTCTTTGTCGAAAATCGTCTGGGCCTGTTCGTCCGACAGCTTTACCGCGCGTACGGCATCGAAATTGTTTGCGCCAGCCGCGGCTACGATGCCGATGACGATGGTTTGGGTATCGCCCACAGCCATCTGAAACGGTCCGGAAGCAATCATAAACCGTTTGTCGGCGGGCGCGGTGTCTATATCGGGGTTGGACTGGTTGGTCGGATCGCCCGGCAGATCAAAGGGGCCTGACGCTCTCGCCGTGCCGTCCTTCTGAAACCCGGCCATCAGATTGTAGCGTTCTTCGTCGGTCGTGGGGTCGTTGGCGAGGGTAAAGATGGTAAACGAGGTCATGCCCAGTTCGTTGCCGCTTGAGTTGATAGGACCTTTGAAAAAGTCGTAGGCCATCGACCCGGGAGTTCCCTTGAGACGGGCGTCGGTGTTGGCCGCGTTATACACGTAACCGATGCTCCGTGTAGTGTCGGACCCGGCCAGATCGTCGTTGTAATTTCCCAGGTCGGGATCCACCAGTACGCCCATATACACGTCGGACAAGGCACCGGTCCCCTTGTTGATAAATTTGTAGCTCAGAAAAACGATGTCATTGACCGGTCCGGCACCGACAAACGAGAACGAGCGTTGCTGCACCTCCATGAAAAGCTGATCGCCGGGGGTGTTTACACCGCTGTGGTTGTCAAAGTTGGCGTCGTTGTAAACGGTCCATGTGTCCTGATCCGACACGAGGACCGGTTTGCCGTTGGCATCGACCGGCGCGCCGTCGTCTTTGGGCCACTCGTCGTAGTCGGCGTCACCCGGTTTGGATCCGGGGTCGAGTTTATACACCCGGTACCGAATTTTGTTGGCATCCGGATCCGTGCTGACACCGCTGACGATGGTTCCCGGACCAAACTCACTCGTGCCGTCATTGGGGTTGTACCCAACGGTGACCACCTTTTTGTTGCTGCCGGGGAGTTTGGCACCGATATACGGACCGGCGCCAAAGATGTAGTAGTTGCCTGAACCCTTGGGCCATTCCGTGCCTGCGTTTCCACCCGTCACGTCCTGACCGTGCACGCCATAGTTGGTGGTGGGCACGACGAGGTTGTTGCCGTCGATCTTGACCTGATCTCGGATCTGGGCAGCGGAAGGTTTGGTTTTGATCCGGCGTTTGGGCGTGGCGGATTCACCGATACCGCTTAGACCGAGAAGCAGGCAGAACGCCAGAACGCCCGCACAAGCCGCTTTCAGGATATGATTTGTCTTCATCCGTCAACTCCTTCGTTGGGCGCTTAGTAGTTTACGGTAAAACCGACGCGAATCTGGCGCGGCGGACCGTAGAAGGTAGGGTCGCGCATAAGATCGCGGTAGGCCTGTTCAAACGTCTGACCAAACTGGTTTTTCGTATCTCCGAACGCTTCGATAGCAGCCTGCCCCTCCGGACTTGCCAGAAAACCGTCCTCATCGGGCCGTCCGGTTCCTGAATACACCGTCAGCACGTTTTTGCGGTCGGTCAGGTTGAGCACCCAGAGATATATGTTAAAACTTGCGGCGCCGAACCGTATGGCCTTGTTGGCCTTGAGGTCCAGTTGAAGCTGCCAGGGTAGACGCGCCGAGTTGGGGCGTCCGAGCGGACGGCCCTGCGCCTGGCTGGCGCCGATGGCTGGGAATATGTTGGTCGGCGTGTACGGAAGCCCGCTACCCGCCGAGAACTGGATATTGGCCCCGGCGTTGGCGAGCAGACGGCGTACCAGCGGCGACTTGCCGCGCAGGTCGTCCGCTCGGATGTCCAAATTGGCTACCAGCGTATGCCGCTGATCGAAACTGAGCGGCTCCGACACTTTGGGAAGGTGGACATCGGCAGCGCTCGGACCGAGAGCAAAGAAAATTTGATCAAAAGAGTCGTCCGCCACCGAGCCGGTTCCCGTGGCATAGCCAAGCGTATAGGCCAAGCTCCCTGCGATATAATGGGCGCGCCTGCGTTCGAATTTTATGTCGACACCCCGCGTTGTGCCAAAATCCGCGTTGGATTTGAGCGCCAAACGGTTGATGATATCCGTCCCCGGAGTTCCAAAAACAGGGGTTACATTGATCAAGTTGGCGGTGTCTTTGAAGTACGCCGTAATGTCAAACCCCGTGTTGTCGGACACCTCGCGGGTAAAACCGACTTCGTAGGCGCTGGTTTTTTCGGACTTCAGATTGGGGTTACCGAGAATACCCGGTGTTCCCTGTATCGCGATCTGACGCAGGCGTGCATCGCCGATATACAGATCGAAAAGATCCGGCGGCTGGAAAAATCGACCATAGCTCAGATGAAACAGCGTCTTGTCCGATATCGGAAACCCGATACCAAGACGCGGGCTAAGCTGGCTGTCCGTCTTGTTGCCGATCTTGGGACTGCTGATCGGATTTTTCGGATCCTTGTAGGTCTGCGTATTGGCATTGAGATAGTCCCATCGAAGACCTGCGTTGATGGTCAGCGACTCGTACTCGATCTTATCCTGTACAAAACCCGCTGCGATCTTGGGTTCCTTGTGAAACTGATTGATTCTTGCGTTGGCCGACCACGGAAGCCCGTTGTTGTAGTAGTCGATGCTGTGTAGTTGCCATTCGAAGCCTGCCTTGACCTCGTGGTGCATCGAAATCTGACTTGTGATCGTCCCTTTGAACCCTACGTAGGACGACTGGCGGTCCAGCAAACGAGTGGGCGACGCGCCGGGCAGGATAAGCAGATCGAACACATCGGTGCGGTACGGACCGTTACGGGCCGTATCGAACCCGTTTAGGCTGTACCGGGTCGCAGCCGTGTCGGTGGAAAGGCTAAACAGCGAGGCGTCCGTAATGCGCCGCGATACCTTGTAGTAATTGCTTTCGAGCGTAAAAAACGTTTTTGCGTTGAGGACGCCCGTAATCTTTCCGCCAAAAGAGTGGTTCCGGTCGCGGCGGCGGTCCGCATGATCCAGATTGTGTTTGAAAAACTGACCCGTAAACTGACGTCCGTCGTCCATGGTAAATTCGTTAATCACATCCTTTGAGCCGAGATAGCTCAGATTGACCGTAACGGATTTGATCGGCTCATAGGTCAGTTTGGCCTGAAACGTTTCGCCTTTCTGGTCGTTGTGCGGCAGTTTGTCGTTTTGTCTGAACGTTTTCGAGGTGGTGTCGAAAAGTGCCACACCGATAGGGCTGGGCGCATGGTCGTCAAAACGCCGGACCGCGGCAGCGGCAAAAAACCGAAGCCCTCTGTAGCCGGGGATCACAGGACCGCTGAGCGATATTTCTCCGAGGTTGTATCCGGATTTGTTTCCCGTTACCCCGTCGGTCACAAACTCGGCGGTTCCGGAGTATTTTTCCCCGCCTTCCTTGGTGATCACATTGACGATGCCCGAATTGGCACGACCGTATTCCGCGTTGTATCCCCCCGTGATCGTGACCACTTCGGCAATAGCGTTGTTGCTGATCTGGGTGTTGGCGATCTTGAAAAGCGGATCCTGCTGTACGAAACCATCTACCAGATAGGCGACCTCATTGGCTCGCCCCCCCGGATATAGTTGGTCTGTCCGACGCTGACGACCCCCGCTTGCGTGGCTACCGCCTCTTGATACCCGCGAATCGGACGGTTGAGAATCTCCTCGGTCGTCATAAACTTTACCGATTGGGTAACATCCTTCTGGACAAACGGCCGCTCGGCCAGCACTTCGACCGGTTGGGCGGTCAGCGTAGTAGCCGAAAGCTCAAAATTTATCGAGGTGGTATAGTCCGGCGTGATGCGTACATTGATCACGTCCTGCGCCTGATAACCCAGATAGGAGCACCGTACTGTATAGATGCCCGGCGGCACGTTGATGATGGTATACTGGCCGTTCTGGTTGCCGATCGCGCCGATGCTTGTGCCCACCAACGCAATCGACGCCGCCGGTAACGGTTGTCCCGTGTCTTTGTCCTTCACGATCCCCGAAATTTTTCCGGTGGTTCCTGCCAGTGCCATCACGGGCAGTAACAGCAAAAGCAAGCCCATCCCCATGCGACGTATCATGATGCCTGTCTCCTTTCCATGCTTTCGTGGAACGTACGGGCTGTTTTCTGGCCGCAGGCATATCGTGACATTGAAAGCCAGATGCAATCCACCCGCCGGTAATGAAGCGGCCAGGCAGAGATCGGGTTTTGGCGGAAGCCTTCACCCCCTTTCGAGTGTTTTTTCTGCAAAAAGCACAGAGATTTTTCACTACGCCGCATAAGGATTCTGCGCGTGCCCGTATGGCAACCGCCCTTGGGTGATCTTCCGCGTATATTTTCAGTTTACTACACATCGTAGTAGCAAAAATCACTGAAAATAACCACCACAGAAGCGAAAACACGGGGTTGACCGGCGCGCGTGGTTACTATACAGCATAGTATTGAGTGGTAAAATATGGCTGGATTTGATGTTATTAATACGAGACAGCGGCCCCGAAAGTCAAGGATTTTTCTTTGCCGCGGATGTTTGGCGGACCTATAAAATTTACGAAGCGAAAACCGGAGGACATATCAGATGACCGGAACGGGCGTTGGAACGATGCGTGCTGGAAAACTGAAAATACCGTAGCGCATGGTCGGCGCTCAAGGTATGCTCCACCCCTCTCAAAGTCACTACCATGTCACCGGGGGCTAACCGGTACACGCCCGTAGCTCCGTCCGGGAGCCGGAGCGGAACCGTAGGATGGCCCTCTGTAAATAGCCAGTATTCGTCGTGGTCGTGATAGTGTAGTTCGACTTGCACGTTGGCGGGCAGGACGTACTCGTGCATGGACGACATGTCCACCGGGTCGAGCAGAACGGCGAGTTCCGACGGAACCTGCTCTCCTGCGCGCATCCGTACGATACAAAGATCGGGCGAAGATATCATACGATAAACAGCTTTCTTTTATATTGACGTATCGCCATGCGCCGTTTCATCGAGCGCATGGCGATACGTCCTTCTACTCGTAGTCCTCATCCCCGGTACCTTCTTCCTCGACCGTGTTGACCAAACTGCCAAGCCGTTCGATCTCCGCCTCGACGACATCACCCGGACGCAGATACGTCCCCGTCGCGTCGCCGACACCCGAAGGTGTACCGGTCATGATGATGTCGCCGGGTTCGAGCGTCATGAGATACGAGCAGAAGGAGACGATTTCATAACAGTTGAAGATCATCTGAGCGGTGGAGGCGTCCTGTCGCACTTCGCCGTTAACACTGAGTTGCATGTGCAGGTTGTGCGGATCCCCCACCTCGTCGGGTGTTACCAGCAGAGGCCCGAACGCGCCGAACGTGTCGAACCATTTGCCGTTGAGCCAGTCGAAAAATTCGTCCATCGTGCGTTTTTCACGGCCTTCGGCAATGGTCAGCGAACGTGCCGATACGTCGTTGGACACCATATAACCCGCGATAAACGCCCCCGCATCGTCCATGTCGATATACCGCCCTTCGGCCCCGATCACGATCGACAGTTCGAGTTCGTAGTCGACCGTATGAGACCAATGGGGAAGCACGATCGCCTCTTCGGGGCCGATCACGCAGGTTCCGGGTTTGATAAACACCCTTGGCGTAATGGCCTGTTTGTTGACCGCCGCGCCGCCGCCTTCCTGAATATGCGCCTGATAGTTGCCCGCCAGCGCCAGAATCTTGCCGGGGTAGGGCACGGGCGCGAGCAGGGTCACCTGCTCGATGGTAAGACTAGGAAAGGAAGCGATACGCGGCGCGATATTGCGCGTGATCTCCAGCCCTCCGTCGTACATGAGCAGTTCGGTCATATCCGAGGGGAGCGAGACCCCAAGACTGGCCGCCGCCGCCGAAATGTCGTAGATCGTCCTTGCGCCGTTGAGATTGTACAACCCGGCGCGTGATTCGCCGTCCGGAGACAGATAGGATACCAGTTGCATGAAAACCCCTTGCGATAAAGTGTGATGGGGCAGGTGGCAACCTGCCCGCCGTCGTTTGTCCGTTCCGAGCCTGCTACCAAAACCCGGATCAAAGCACCTTTTTTAACTCTTCCATGCCGAGATTGCCACCGGAGAACAAGGCAACGACACGCTGTCCGGCCCAGCGATGCGCCTCACGAATACAGAGCGCAAAAACGGCTGCCGTCGCTCCTTCCGCGACATAGCCGGTGTGTTCGAGAATCGTGGGGATGGCTTGGCGCATCTCCTCTTCGGAGACGAGATGGATTTCGTCCACCCGGGATTTGAGCGCTTCGAACGCGAGCCCGCCCGGATAGGTGGTCGCCAATCCACCGGCAAACGTGTCACAGGTTTCGGTGGTCGTGACCCGGCCTTCCCTAAGCGACAGGTACACGGACGGCGCTTTTTCCGCCTGCACCCCGACGATCCGGAGAGTGGGGTTTATGGTCTTGGCCGCAATACCCATACCCGCGATCAGGTTGCCGCCACCTACCGGAATGATGAGGGTATCTGCATCGGGCAACGCTTCGAGCATTTCAAGCGCGATCGTACCGGCACCCGCCATCAGACCAAAATCTTCGCCGTCTTCAATATATATTATGCCGCGTTCCGCCGCCATCTGTTTGGCATAGGAAAACCCGTCGGCGATCGTTTGGCCGTAAAAAATGGGTTCCACACCAAAATGCCGGATCGCATCTCGTTTGACCGCCGGGGTTCCGTGCGGAACAATCACACGGGCCGCAATGCCCATCGCCGTGGCCGCATACGCGATACCCTGTCCATGGTTGCCGGTGGATGCGGTCACAACACCGACGGCACGTTGGTGGGCATCCAGCAGAGAAAGCGAGTATAGCGCTCCCCGAATTTTGAACGACCGGATCGGCTGCATGTTTTCGTATTTGACGTAAAGGTCCATGCCCAGCCGTTCGCTAAGCCCCGGCGAACGGTATTGAGGCGTCGGAGCGAGGTATTTTGCAATGACTTGGCGTGCTTTCAACAGATCGATCAGGTTAGGGTGGCGCATAAGAAATACCTATGTTAGATTTTGGATTGGGGGCGTGAAACTCCCGAAAATAAAACGACCGGACGAGAGGATATACGGTTTT
This sequence comes from Candidatus Zixiibacteriota bacterium, assembly GCA_016867335.1. GTDB lineage: Bacteria > JAAXHH01 > JAAXHH01 > JAAXHH01 > JAAXHH01 > VGJU01. Next base: position 8,595 of record VGJU01000070.1, read on the forward strand.
CGGCAGGGCAATGGATAATACGCTTGAGATTTGAAGGTGGAAAGTGAAAACCGAGAGATCAGTCCCGCAGCAGATTTTTCTGGATTTTTCCGACGGATGTGCGCGGAAAACGGTCCCGAAATTCTACGACCGACGGCACTTTGAACTTGGAAAGACGCGTCCTGCACCATTCGATAAGGTCTTCGGGAGTTGCGGCACTGTGCTCGCGGAGAATGACAAACGCCTTGATGGCTTCGTCGTGCATGGCGTCGGGTATGCCGATCACCGCCACATCGAATAACGCCGGGTGGTCTTTCAACACCGCCTCCACCTCACCGGTGGAGATGTTTTCTCCGGCACGTTTGACAAGGTCTTTGCCTCGGTCCACAAAATAGATATACCCCTCTTCGTCCACACGAACTTTGTCGCCCGAATACAGCCAACCGTTGCGTAGCGTGGCCGCCGTGGCTTCGGGGTTTTTGAAATATCCTTTCATAAGCGTCCGGACCGGCTCACCACGGACGATCAATTCGCCTATTTCTCCGGGTGCCGTATCCCGCCCTTGTTCGTCTACTACCCGCACCTCGTAGCCCAGCACCGGTTTGCCCATTGCCATGTTGTTGCGAGGACCATAGAGGGGGTTCATCACAGGCAAGCTGGCGGTTTCGGTCATACCCCAGAGTTGGATCAGCGGCGCATGAAACCGCTCCGCCCATTCGTCGAGTTGCACCCGGGTGACGTTCTGCGCAAACGTGACGACACGGAGCCGATTGCGCCGGTGTGCCGGGTTGTGGGGTTGGGCGAGAATCATGCGAATCGGCGCGGAAAAAAGCGCCGAGGCGGTCGCGTCGTAGCGGATCGCCTGTTCCATAAACCGAGTGGCGCTAAACCGCTCCATAAGAGCGAGACTGCCCCCTGCCATCAGGATGGGGACGGTCTGGTGCATCTGCGCACCGGCGTGAAACAGCGGCAACACGACAAGATGACGGTCTTCCGGACCGATGCCTGTGGCTTTGGCGATGGCTTCGGCCCCGTATACATAGTTGGCATGGGTGATCAGACACCCTTTGGGTTTGGATGTCGTGCCGGAGGTTTACAGCATAGCCGCCTCGTCACTCGGATCAAGCGGTACGCAGGGCGAATCGGCAGAGGCGGCCTCTACGAGCGTGTCAAAAGCAAGCGTCTCTGTGGGTGTTTCTGCGGTGCGTGCCAGCACGACATGCACCAGCGCAGGGCACTGGGAACGCACTGCCGCGACCGTATCGTACAGCATCGGTTCGGTAACCGATACGCGGCTTTCGGAATGTTCGATCAGATAGGCCAGTTCTTCGGGGTGGGCCTGGGGGCTACTGGGAACCATCACTGCCCCGATTCGAGCGGCAGCAAACCACGTCAGCAGAAATTCGGGACAGTTTACCAGATGTATATGAACCCGGTCGCCCTTTTGTACGCCAAGGGTTTTGAGCGCCTGTGCCGTTTGGTTGACTCGTTTGTCAAACTCACGGTAGGTAAACTGTTGGTGCGATCCCAAAACGCTTTCAAAAATCAAAACCACGGTATCGGGGGCATGGGTAGCTTGCCGCTCCAATTCGGAAGACAGCGTCCTGCGGGCTACGATATCCATCCGCTATCTGTCCTTTCCGTTTTTGCCCTTTAACCGTCTGGCGGCAAAAGCCCGAATGCGTTTTTGCGCATCTTCCTTGTCGATACATTCGACAAACGCACACAATTCGGTGTCGTCTGCCTCATACGGAGAGAGTAGCGTCTCGCCCTGCATGATTTTCTTGATCGCCTGAACGCCGACAGATGGGTTGCGGGCGATTCGCTCGGCCATTTCTCGCGCGGTCTCCATCAGACTGGGGGGTGGAACGACCCGGTCCACCAGCCCGATACGAAGCGCCTCGTCGGCGGAGATCGTATGGCCGCTCATCATGAGAAAGGCGGCAGGCCCCTCTCCCACAAGACGGGACAGTCGTGCCATGCCAAAGGCCGGATTCCAGCCCAGCTTTACCTCCGGAAAACCGAACAGCGCGGTTTCCGATGCGACGCGGATATTTTGGTACAGCGTCAACGCGGCTCCGCCGCCAAGCGCGTATCCTTCTATCGCAGCAATCGTAGGTTGGGGAATTTCCTCGAACAACCGGCAGATTTCGGCCTCGCGCCGGATCATGCGGCCTGCTTCGGCCGGCGAGACACCCTCCAGTTCCTTTATGTCGCTTCCGGCGCAAAAAGCCCGCCCCGTGCCGGTCACGATCACCACATCCACTTCGGTATCCGACGCGGTTGCATGAAGCGCCGCCTCCAGATCGTCGAGCAGAGTCTGATTGATCGCGTTGAGCGCATCCGGACGGTTGAGCGTGCTACAGGCGATCCGGTTTGAAACGGAAAGGTCGATCAGCATGATACACACCCCGGTCAAGCAAATCCGCGCTTTTCCACCCCTTATCCTTCTCTACCTACTCTTCTTCTCGTCCAAGAATCTGATAATAAAAAGTGCCACGGATTTCGAGAAACTCGTCAGGAAAATCCTTTGGCAAGGATCGGAAAGGATCGGCAGAAAAAATCGCGTTTCGGGAGGCGTTGACCAGTGACTGATACGCCACGTCGTTGTCGCGATAGGAAAGTACGTCCAGCGTCTCCAGCCGCCCGTCGCGGTGGATTCGAAACTGGACGATGACCCTGCCGCTTACCAGTCCGAGTTTGAACGCTTCGGGTACGTGCCAAAAGCGTTTGACTCTTTCGCGCAAGTAATAGAGATACGGCGCGTACTCCCACTCGATTGTACTAAAAGAAAAATCTCCGAAATCCTTTGCTACAGACCGTTGATTTTTGAGTTGCGGCAGGTTGGATCCTCGGTTTCCGATGCTGAATCCAAATTTTCCGTGCCGGGTATAACCGGTTTTCTCGTCTTCTGTGGCCAATTCGTTGAGATCGTCCGGAGGGATATGGATTTTGTCTTTGGCGCCGAGTCGTCTTTTGCCGCTTTCCGCGAGGGTTCCGTCCTTTGTCCCCTCCCCTTGGCCATCGCGGCCCCCGGTTCCTCGGTATTCGGGACGGAGCAGTAGTTCTTTGCTCCACATGGGGATGTCTTTGGCTTTTCGGAAATCGTCCATGCCGCCCCGCCGAGGTTCGAGTGCCGACGCGCCCCCTACGGGTTCGTGCTGCTGATCCCGATCGCTTTCTCCTTCACGGATGGCAAGTTCTCCCAGTGAAAAGGGAGCGCCATCGGGCAGGTCTTTGGGTTGTCTATCTCGTGCCTTGGCGTCTTTATCCGCTACATCCGGATTGGGAACTTCGGGGGGGGTGTCCGTACGCGTCGCGTCGGGCAAATCCCGCAGGGTAGGCGCATTGCGCAGGGTCAGCGGCGCAGGTTTTGGAAGCGCCGGTTTTTCATAGGGTTTCAGCGCCGAAAGCGGGGTGACGCGTATGGTTTTGCGGTCAAAAAATCCGGATTTCATAAAGGCGATGATGCCGATCAGATGGGTCAGCAGCGCTATGGCAAAGGCGATAAAGATATACCGCGCGGTTCTGTGCCGGAACTCGGTCGTTCTGGACAGCAAACGGGAGACGGGGGTGTAGTCCCTGAAGTCTTCTATGGCCATGCAGACAGTCTGTCGTTACGGAAACAGCGAGAAGAGCGCGTGTGTAAAGCGGCGTTCGTTATCGGTCCGACGGCTTGCTTTTCGTACACGCTCCAAAGGGGGATACGCAGGGGCGTCTTTCTGTACAACGCGGCGGCCGCGTTCGGGTTCCCGGTCACGGGTCGTTTCTGTCACGCAGACCGAGGTTTCGTCGGACATCGGTCATGGTTTCCTGTGTCAACGCCCTGACACGCCGCGCACCCGCCGAAAGCGCATCCTTTACGTCGCCGGGCCGTTGCACGAGCGAATGGTATTTGTCCTGTATCGGAGCGAGCGTCGTTTCGAGGTTGCGGGCCAACATTTTCTTGCAGTCCACACACCCGATCCCGGCTTTGCGACACTCGGTATCTATCATAGCCACCTCGTCCGGACCGGAAAAGGCGTTGTGCAAGGTAAAGATGTTGCATACATCCGGGTTGCCGGGGTCGGAACGACGCAAACGCTGTGGATCGGTAAAGGCTGTGCTCAGTTTTTTGCGTATCGTGTCCCCGTCGTCCTTCATGGAGATATAGTTACCCCGGCTCTTGCTCATCTTGGATTGCCCGTCCAGCCCCATGACCCGGGGCGTGGGGCTGAGCAGGGTGCGGGGTTCGGGAAAGGTAGGGCCATAGAGATAGTTGAACCGCCGAGCGATCTCGCGTGCCAGTTCGAGGTGCTGAGCCTGGTCTTCGCCGACCGGCACGGCGTCGGCCCGGACACCGAGGATATCGGCGGTCTGGAGTACAGGATATGTAAACAGACCGGTATTGATGTTTTCGGCGTGCTGAGCGGATTTGTCCTTGAACTGAGTCATGCGTTCCAACGCGCCAAACGACGTAACCGTGTTGAAGACCCAAGCCAATTCGATGGTTTCGGTAACATGTGACTGTATAAAAAAAGTGCAACGGTCGGGGTCCAGCCCACAGGCCATACCGATCATGGCCGTGTCAAGAATCGCGGACTGCATGACCGATGGGTCGTATTCTATGGTGATGGCGTGATAGTCCACGACGCAGAAGATGCAGTCGTAGCGGGGGATCATCTTGACCCAGTTGGCGATCGCGCCGAGATAGTTGCCGATGTGGATTTCCCCGGTCGGCTGAATACCGCTGTAAATCCGTGTCGGCTCCTTGAGAGGCGCTTGCGACGTAGTCTCCGTTTCCGGTTTTTGTGTGATCGTCTCCCCTGACCCGCTCATCCCCGATCCGTTCCTTTCTCTACGTCCGCGTCGATCAAAAAACGGTTGTGCTGTCGCCGATCGTACCGTATTATACAATGCCGTTACAAACACACAGGAAGTTCGTTATATTGTACTTACGAATGCTTTTGTCAAGAAAAATCACGGATGAGGGAACCTGCCGCGTCATGGACTTTATTCTCGAAAACATTGCCATAGGTACATACGAAGACGCCATCGATCTACGCAATTTGCGGGCCAACGACATTACGGCGGTGCTCGATCTGACCAAAGAAACCAGTTATTCGCTTCCTTCCAGCATTCTCAGACTGAAAGTGCCGATGGAGGACGGCGTTCCGATCAAGGAGGACAATCTGCGGCTGGCGATCAATTGGTTGCGCAACTGTGCACGCGAGCGAAAGGTGCTGGTCCACTGTGTGGCCGGGATATCCCGATCCCCGACGATCGTCATGTGTTATCTGCACGAAGAACGCGGCATGCCCTTTGACGACGCCTACGGGTTTATCAAGGCAAAACGCAGTCAGGCACAGCCGCATCCCGTGTTGATCGAATCGATTCAGACGTATTACGAACAAAAGACCGCCCGAAACCATCCGTAGGGACATGGCATGCCGTGTCCGATTGTGCGTTGTACCCGTTTGTAGGGGCGAAATACCCCGATGTCTACACTCCGTAGGAGAACCGTCTTTGAATACCCCAAATCTCGATGAAAAGTACAGACGGCTACAGGACGATCTTGCCGGCATGGGCAGCGTGCTGGTGGCCTTTTCCGCCGGCGTAGACAGCACGCTGTTGCTCAAAGTGGCGTTCGATGTGCTGGGAGAGCGAGCGATGGGCGTAACCGGCGTGTCCGAGTCGTTTCCCGAAGACCAGAAACAGGACGCGCTCGTTTTAGCCCAGTGGATAGGCGTGCGTCACCGATTTATCGATACCGACGAAGTCCATAATGCCAAATACATGGAGAATAATCCGCGACGTTGTTACTACTGCCGCAACGAGTTGTATACCCGGCTCACCCCGATCGCCGTGGCGGAGGGGCTGGCCGCGATCTGCGAGGGCAGCATCGTGGACGACGCGACCGATTTTCGTCCGGGTATGCTGGCCATCCGCGAACACGGTATCCGTAGTCCGCTCAAAGACACCGGTTTTACCAAGACGGACGTGCGCGAGTTATCTGTCCGGCTGGGTCTGCCCACGGCGGACAAACCGTCACTGGCATGTCTGTCTTCGCGTTTTCCTTACGGAGACGAAATCACCGTCGAGGCGCTCAGCCAAGTGGGCCGCGCCGAAGCCTTTGTCCGCTCGTTTGGCGTCAAACAGTTCCGCGTGCGTCATCATAAAACACTGGCGCGGATCGAGGTGGAGTCGGCAGACTTGTTGCGTATCGTGGAACACCGTGAAGAGATCGTCGAGTACCTCAAAACCCTTGGCTACACCTATGTTACGCTCGACCTTCAGGGCTACCGCACCGGGAGTATGAACGAAACGCTCAAACCCCGTCGGCAGGAACCGGAGCCGGAACCTCCGTTGTTGGCGATAGAGACGGGCGGGATTTAAAAGCCATTCTTACATTCTTTTTGTAAAATTACATTACAAATTTACAAGAAGGATGAGCCAAATTTTTTTTCTTAAGCGCAACATTTTAGGGTGGAGATCGGTCGAAATAGTGTGGGGTGGATAAAAGAAACGATTTCTATAGGAGGTTTTTTATGATGCGATACCTGTTCTGTGCGGTGATGGTGGGGTTTCTGACGGCTTCCATGATTACCACTGCATCCGCCTGCGAGTGGCGGAGTGAGATTCGGACCGAGTTGCGAGAAAAACTTTCCGGTCTAAACATAGACATGAAGGAGCTGGAAGAGGAGATTCACGCCGCTATCCATGAAGAGATGGATGGGGAAAAGGAACGGATCAAAGAGGAAATTCGGCGGCTCAAAGAAGAGCGCCGGGAACTGACCCGCGAAGTACGCCGCATGAACCGACACAATCACGACGACGAAGACGACAACGACTGGAATGCTTCCGCCATCGTAGCGCTCGGTCTCTACGGTCTCGGCGCGGTGCTGCTCATCCAGCGGTCAAAACGAAAAAACATGGAGTAGGGGCAGAAGGAGCGTCTATGTCCCCCTTTGACCCAGCGGCGTATGGTCCCGTGTTTGGCGCGCTGTTGCGCGAAGCCCGTCTGATGCCGCTCGATCCCGGCACCCCCAACGCCGCCGCCAAAACGGCGTTGGATGCCATCGATCTCGACCGGGCGTTTGCCCCTAACGGCGTCGGAGACCCGCACATGGCCGAAGCCTGTCGCTCCGCGCTCTATCTGTATCACGACTATACCGACATTTCGCATACTATCAGTCAGAAAATCGAAATATCTACCGGCAGTTACTGGCACGGCGTCATGCACCGCCGCGAACCGGACTATACCAACAGCAAATACTGGTTTCGCCGGGTGGGCGAACACGCGGTGTTTCCCACGCTTCACGCAGAGGCAATGCGTATCGCTCGTGACACCGTCCTGCCGGACAACGCCCGGTTTCTGCTCGAAGGGGCGGTCTGGGATCCTTTTGCCTTTGTCGATCTGTGCGAAGCGGCGCATACGGGTCGCGTTTCTGCGACGGACCTGTGTCGGCGTATCCAGCAACGCGAATGGGAACTGCTGTTTGATTACTCGTATCGTCAAGCCAAAGCGTAATATCGATTTTGGATTTTAGATTTTGGATTGTGGGGCAGCGCCCTCCGCTCTTTCGCGTCCCTCTGCTTTTTTTTCCTCCATCCAGCGCATCCACTCGCGGATTTTCTGCTCGCGGCCCCGGTCGGTAGGTTCGTAGTAGCGGCGATCTCGCAGCGTTTCGGGCAGGTGTTCCTGATCTACTGCGGCGTTTTCGTAGTCGTGGGCGTAGCGGTATCCTGCGCCGTGACCCATGTCCTTCATCAACCTTGTCGGGGCGTTGCGCAAATGGATCGGAACCGGCTCGTGGCTCGTGCGTCCGGCGTCGTCGCGGGCCTTGCCATAGGCCGTATACACCGCGTTGCTTTTAGGGGCGACCGCCAGATATACGGCCGCGTGGGCAAGGGCCAATTCGCCTTCCGGAATCCCGATAAAATGTACGGCCTGTTGGGCCGCCACCGCCAGCGTCAGGGCATAGGGGTCGGCCATGCCGATATCCTCGACGGCCATGCGGATCAGCCGGCGCGCGATGTATAGCGGGTCGTCACCCGCGACCAACATCCGTGCCAGCCAGTACAGCGTGGCGTCCGGATCGGAGTCTCGCACGCTCTTGTGCAACGCCGAAATGGCGTCAAAATGGCCGTCGCCGCTTTTGTCGTACTGCGGCGCGCGGTGCTGTATGGCTTCCTCGATATCGGTCAACGTGATCCGCCGATGCCCGTCTTTGTCACAAGGAACGGTCATGGCCGCCACTTCAAGCGTGTTGAGCGCGATCCGCGCATCCCCTCCTGCGACGGTCGCTAAATAGTCGAGCGCATCGTTTTCTATTTCGATAGACCGGTCCCCCAGTCCGCGCTCCCGGTCGGCAAGCGCGCGCTCGATCAACAAACGTAAGTCGTTCTCCTCCAGAGTTTTGAGCCGGAGTACGCGACAGCGAGACAAAAGCGCGGCGTTGACTTCGAACGAGGGGTTTTCGGTCGTAGCGCCGATGAGCGTCAGCGTGCCGTTTTCGACATGCGGAAGCGTCACATCCTGCTGGCTTTTGTTAAACCGGTGTATCTCGTCGATAAACAGGACGGTCCGGCGGCGGTGCATGCCCAGCCGGTCACGCGCTTCTTTGGCAGCCTGATGGAGTTCTTTGACACCTGCCGTTACCGCGCTCAGGGAAACGAAATGCGAACGGGTGGCACGGGCGATAAGCGTCGCCAGCGTGGTCTTGCCGCTGCCGGGCGGTCCCCACAGGATCATGGAGAACAGCGTATCCCGCTCGATGGCCGTACGCAACAGACGTCCCGTCCCGACCAGATCGTCTTGTCCAAGCAACTCGTCGAGGGTGAGGGGTCTCATGCGGGCGGCGAGCGGCGCGTTCTGCCGCGTTTCCTGGTCGGCCTGCTGTTCGAAAAGATCGGTCATGGGAAGTTTGAAGGGTGAAGGGTGAAGGGTGAAGGGTGAAGGGTAAAAAAATATACCGG
>VGJU01000071.1 GCA_016867335.1 Candidatus Zixiibacteriota bacterium
GCTTTGCCAGCCGAGCAAGGTCAGATAGTTGACGACAGCCTCCGGCAAATACCCGGCATCCCGATACTCTTCGACCGATACGGCACCGTGACGTTTGGAAAGTTTCTTTTTGTCTTCTCCGAGTATATTGGGCAGATGCGCAAACGCCGGCAGGTCGTAGCCCATCGCCTGAAACAGTTGAACGTGTTTGGGGGTGTTGGATACATGATCCATGCCCCGGATGACATGAGATATGCCCATGTCGATATCGTCTGCCACGACGGCAAGGTGGTACAGGGGGCTTCCGTCCGACCGGGCGATGACAAAGTCGTCTATCGTATCGTTTTCTATGGAGAGGGTACCAAGAATCCGGTCTTCGAAGACGGTGGTTCCTTCCGGGATCATAAGACGGATGACCGGACGGCGGCCTTCGGCTTCCAGACGGGCACGCTCGTTTGCGTCGATACCTGCGTACCGACGGTCGTTGCGCCAGGATTTTCCCTCCCGGAGCGCCGCTTGTCGGCGTTCTTCCAGTTCTTCCGGGCGATAGTAGCAGTAATAGGCTTTCCCGGCCTCGGTCAGTGCTTTTGCCCGCTCTCGATACCGAGAAATACGGTCCGACTGAAATACGACGTCTTCGTCCCAGTCCATACCGAGCCACCGGAGAGAGTGAAAAATGGGGGCCACCCATTCGTCACGGGAGCGTTTTTCGTCCGTATCTTCGATGCGGAGTAGAAATTTTCCGTTTTCTCGACGCGCAAAAAGCCAGTTAAAAAGAGCGGTATGCGCGCTGCCGATATGGAGTAGACCGGTAGGGCTGGGGGCAAATCGAACGCGAACGGGGCGCGACATATACGAGGTGTATCCTTCTATTTTTCCGGTGAGGCGGCGGGCAGGTCGTCAGAGGGCACATCTTGGGGAACGGTCGTTTCCGGACCGGAGACAGACCCCGGGAAGGCGACGGGCGCTATCTCCGCATCAAACTCGATCCCGCCGGTCAGATGCGCGGTGATATTGTACAGCCATGCGGCAAGAAGCGCGAACAACGTCCCGATCACTCCGGAGATCATCGCAAAAAATACCGATGCAAAAACACCGGCAATACCGGAGACCATGCCGATTTCCGCGAAGGCGCCATTCCCCAAAAAGAGACGGATCACCTGTCCGGCCACGGCAAGAATCAGCCCATAGAAAATGCCAAAGGCAAATCCGGTAAGGGCGCACACCACAAAAGCGGTCCGCGCTACGGACCACAGACTTATCCGGTTGAGACGGTAGGGCATGGACGGGGTTTCGAAAAGAGGCGGCTTTCGGCAAAGACGCTACACATGGTGTATCGGACAGAACGGAGAGGGAGGGATTCGAACCCTCGGTAGACTTTTGGTCTACAATCGCTTAGCAGGCGATCCGATTCGGCCACTCTCGCACCTCTCCGGATGGTTTGCAACGCTACGGTGGGGGTGGGATTCGAACCCACGGCGCTGTAGGCGCAACGGTTTTCAAGACCGTCTCTTTAAACCGCTCAGACACCCCACCGAACAGCCCTCCAATATACCCACCGCGGGGCGGAATGTCAACAGGAAATAGGAAAGTCGGATCGGTCGGATCGGTATGGCTTTTATCTCATTTTCTTCTTGTCGTTTGTTTGCTCGGTTTTACCTTGTTTTTTCGAGCTGTGTTCCGCTCGTTCCGGCAACGACATCCCGTTTTTTATCCCGGTCCCACCGCGTTTTTTAGCTTCAGGAAATTCCCATGACCCTCCGGGCTACCATCTCCGGCATCTTGCTGGCCATTATAATCAACGTCTACGTAACCTTTTCGGAATTTGCGGTTCGGTCTTCGCTCATGACCATAGCGCATATTCCGGTCATCGTGTTGTGCCCGCTTTTTCTGCTGACTGCGGTCGTCAACCCTGCGCTGATTCGGATAAATCCAGCGTGGCGGCTTTCCACCGGCGAGATATTTGGGATTTTCGCCATGGGATTGATCGCCTCGGCCATTCCGGGATTCGGTTTTGCCAATTATTTTTTCAGGGTAATCATACCGGCGCACTACTTCGCTTCACCCGAAAACCGTTGGGCCTCGCTCCTTTTCCCCTATTTGCCCGATTGGTTGGTCGTGCAAAACGACCGCCGAGCACTTACCTATTTTTTCGAGGGACTGCCGGCCGGAGAGCCGATTCCGTGGCAGGATTGGCTTGTTCCCATCGTATGGTGGCTTCCCTTTATCGCCGGTCTGTTTCTGGCAGGCGCGTCGGTGATCGTCCTGCTCAGGAAACAGTGGATCGAACATGAAAAACTGTCCTTTCCGTTGGCCCAGATCCCGATAGCCATGATACAGCAGGAGGAAGGGCGCGCTATTCCCCCTTATCTGCGCAACCGGTTGTTCTGGATCGGGTTTTCCATTCCGATCTTTATCATCGGATGGAATGTCCTCAACTATTTCGTACCGATCGGCGTCATCCCTATCGGCACGTCGTATCAAACGATGGTAAGTCTTGGACGCGACTTTCCGGCGATGCCGGTCAAAATCAATTTTCTTGTGCTGGCCTGCGCCTTTTTCACCCATGTGGAGGTGCTGTTCAGCATCTGGTTTTTTCAGGGAACCGCCATGCTGATGGTAGGGCTACTCAACCGATTTGGCGCGTCGGCGTCCGCCGGCACGCTGGGGCTAAACTCGGTGATGCTTTCGCACTATTTCGGGGGGTTTGTCGTGCTTGTGCTCTGGTCGCTGTGGACCGCGCGCCGACATCTGGCCGGGGTGGTCAAACAAGCGGTCGGTCGTCTCCCGGATATGTCCATCTCGGAAGAGATCGTTTCCTACCGTAGTGCGTTGATCTCATTGGTCTGCAGCGTTGTGTTTATCGCTGGATGGCTGACCGCGTCGGGCATGACGATGGGTGTTATGATTGTTTTCTTATCCACTTTGTTTATCCTGTATTTAGGTATTGCGCGGATCGTGGCGGAAACGGGTCTGGCGTATTTGGATATGCCCGTAAACGCCAACGAGTTTACCGTAGGGCTGCTCGGTTCCGGCAATATCGCGCCGCAGTCGCTCGCTTCGTTGGGACTTGCCAATGTGTATGCGCGGAACTGGCGATTGTTTTCGATGACCTCGCTTTCGCATCTGCTGTATGCCGAACGCGCGGTCCCTCCGCCCAAGACCAACCTCTTTGGCGTCCTGTGTCTGTCGGGTGTCGTGGGCATGATCACGGTCATCGTCTGGACGTTGTATATGGGGTACAACCCGGACCGTCATTCGGTTTTCGGAGGCGCGGGCGACGGTGCGGGGGCCAGCGGGGTAGGGTATCTCCGGATCGTCGTTACCTGGATGCAGAACAAAACTACCATATCGGATATGGAGCAAATCTTTTTCGGGTTGGGCGGGGCGATCGCGGGCGGACTGATCGCGCTTAGGTATGCTTTTCCGGGATGGCCGCTACACCCTATCGGATTTGCCATAGCCGGGTCCAATGTAGTAAGGGTGGTCACGTTTGCCATTTTTCTAGCTTGGGCCGTCAAGGTCGTTCTTTTGCGGGTCGGCGGAGTCACGCTGTACAAAAAGACGCAGCCGTTTTTTATCGGTATGCTGGCCGGATATACTCTGGCCGTCGTCCTCGCGTCGATCGTCGATGCAATTTGGTTTCCCGGACAGGGACACGCCATCCACACATGGTAACGCTTGGAACTCCGTACCCGGCCGGCGCGTCAAATACCACAGAGAAAGATTCCGGGGCGTCTACAAGCTGTCTTTGTATCGGAACGCCCTTACCACGTCTGATAAAATGCGCAAGGTATATAGAGTATATGATGCGGACACAGCCAAAAGAAAACTTTTCCCGAAGAGTAGCGTCATGGGTTTTTCTGGTGGCATTGGCGCTTGTGGCTGTCGGGTGCGGAGATCCTGCATCCAGCGGGATCGGAACCGTTCGTATCCGGATGACCGACGAACCGTTTCCGCACCGTTTTATCCGGGCGGTACGAGTTACGGTGGCAGATGCCGGTCTTCGCACGATCACATCCGGAAGCTATCAAAGCGTACAACTTGCCCCCCGTACTTTCGACCTGATTACATTGCAGAACGGAGCGACCGATACCCTGAGCGTCCACCCGCTGTCGGTATCGAGCTATGATGCGATACGATTGACTTTTACACAGGTCGAAGTCGAGTTGACCGACAGACGTATCCTGACTCCGCTCGATGCCGGGACGGACTCGCCGGTTACGGTCGTCGTTCCGGCGCGCACCCCGGTAAAGGTGCAAGACAACCGTTTGGTCGATCTCGTGGTCGATGTCGATCTACCCCGATCGCTTCGTCCGCTTGGCTCCACCGCCTCCGTCGGGACGATTACGGGTTTCGAATTTACTCCGGCGGCGCGTATGGTCAATCTGGCTACTGCCGGCCAGATCACGGGGTTGGCGCGACACGACAATGGAACGGTGTCCGACCTGAGCGACGACGTGCCCATAAGTGGGCTTCAGATGGGGATCGTGCAGACGGGAACGACGGATACGGTATCCGTTTTTACGGACGACCAAGGACAGTTTACGGCGTTTTTTATTTCTGCCGGCGTGTATACGCTCATCGCACCGTCTACAGACAGCACAGCCACCCGGACGATAGGCGACGTGGTCGTGACGACGGCCAACCCTACCCGGCAGGACATGCTGATGCCGTATCCGTAGCAAAGGGCGACCCAAAACCGTTTCACCCGATCCCCGGGTATCGGAAACGCTCGCAAACAAACCGTGTGGGGCAGGACAAACGATAGCATTCGGGGGCTTTGATGCCCGCAATCCAACATCTAAAATCCAAAATCGGTCTGATATGTTGTCTGTTGGCGGCGGCGGCGTGTTTTTTGCGGATGCGGAACGCCGGCATTCGCTGGCACGCGCACCGGAGGAGATACGCATCGTACACATGGAAGAGGTAGAGGAGTACGTTTGGTCCATGACGAACGAAATCCGCCGAAAACACGGTCTGAAGCCGTTGTTGCACGAATCGACGTTGCGGGACATCGCACGCGGTCATAGCGACGACATGATACGCCGTCGTTTTTCGAACACGTCAATCCGGACGGGCACGATGCCGCGTACCGAATTGCCCGATCACACCGCAGATTGATCCGCGGGAGCGGGGAAAATATCTGGCGGTATGCTTCCATCATAGAATACGAAGACGGTCGCCGCGTGCCTGCCGCCATCGACTGGCCGGCGCGGCGCATTGCGGAAAAGGCCGTGGATAGCTGGATGAACAGCCCCGGTCACCGGGAGAATATCCTACGCGCTTCGTTTACGCATCTTGGTGTCGGCATGTCGATCGTAAAAGGCGAGACCACCATCACGCAGAATTTCGCTTCGGCGCGTGGATATCTAAAAACCGGTCTACCTCAGCAAATAGAACGCGGCGGTTACGTAAGTATGGAAACGACACCGTTTCCGAGTTTTGCCCCCAACGCGGCGATGTACGATTTCTACAAAGAAAAACGCAACGAACCGGCAGGCGGGCCGATACCCGTCTCGGAGCGCAAAATCGACGTGGCAAGAGGTATCTATCGGGTTCGGTTTTATTTTGAAACCCGGGACGGCTACGAAATCTACACGGGGCCGCGCGTGGAGGTGCGGTAGAAGAGGGTTATTCTTCTACGACGATGCGTTGTGTTGGCACTTCGTATATCGTGGTTTGCGGCGGTAATCCTTTGATCGACAGCCCGCTGTGGGCGATAAAACCGGTGTGGTCTTCCAGCGTTTCCGCCACCGCTTCGGTGATGCCCAGCCCGCTTTTTATATGACGCGCCACCCACGCCATGGTTAAAAACGCCGTATTGACGCTGTCTCCGGTGATGTCGGGTTTGCTATAGTCCGGGTGTCCGATAGCGCCGAGATAGATGACGCCGCGATGCAGCGTGACGACCAGATGCCGTTCGGTGACCACGGCATGGGCGGTAAGCGCCGCTTGCAGGGCGCGCCGCGAGTGGTCGGCCCCTGAAAAAAAACCGAGAAACCCGTCTCCTACATACTTGATGGGTACACAGCCATACTGAAGCGCCGCCTCCGTCAACGTATAGAACAGCCCATTCATCCAAGTAGCCACGCTTTTGGAAGACATCCGCGCCGAGCGTTCCGCAAAAAAGTTGATGCTGGTACACAGAATCGTGGCGTCGATCGAGTCGGTGTGGGGTTGCGAACCCATCAACAGCCAATCGACACTTACGGCCAGTATCCGCGCCAAGTCCGGAAGAATGGCGATGTCGGGCGCGTTTTCGCCGCGTTCCCATTTGGATACGGCCTGAGCGCTCAAGGTAAGCGCGTTGGCGATATCCTGCTGTTTGAGACCGAGTTTAAGCCGCTGTTCTCTAATGCGCTGCCCAAGCGCCACAAGGTCTACCATGCGCCGCCCCCTTCTGTGCCAAACATCGCTTGACTTTATAGACCTGCGCCCTTTGTATTACCCGTCCGTCAATGTGACCTATCATGCCTGACCTGTCAAAAGGATAATATATTGGATGTTACACAGAGCCTGCTGCTGATCGGTGTGGGGGTAATCGCCGGTTTTCTCAATACGCTTGCCGGCGGTGGATCGCTGTTGGTGCTTCCGGCGCTGATCTACACCGGGCTGGACGGTGCGGTCGCCAATGGAACCAACCGGGTTGCCGTAGTCGCGCAAAGTGCTTCGTCGGTTTACGGTTTTTTCAGAAAGGGATATGCCGATCTTCGCACGAGCCTGACCCTCTCGCTTTTTGCGCTACCCGGTGCGTTGTTGGGCGCGTATGCCGGCACTAAAATCGGCGGCGATCTTTTTAACAAAATTCTCGGCGGTCTGATGATCGCCCTGATTTTTTTTATGAGTAGAAAACCGGCCCGGCCCGCCGTGCCTGTTTCACCAAAACATCCGGCCCTGGGGGCGCTACTCATGGTGGGGGTCGGATTTTACGGTGGATTTATTCAGGCGGGAGTCGGTTTTTTTATCATGGCCGTCCTACACCGGGTGATGGGCATGGACCTTGTGCGTGTCAACATGCACAAGGTGTTTATCACCGGATTTTATACGATATTCGCCCTTGCCGTTTTTGCCCTTGAAGGCCAAGTGGTCTGGCTGACAGGTGTAATCCTCGCCATAGGCAACGCCACCGGCGGATGGATAGGCGCGCATTATGCCGTCAAAAAAGGAGAAGGGGCTATACGGATCATTCTCAATATCACGCTGATCGGCATGGCGTTGGACTTGCTGTTCAACAGATAGGAGAACACGATGCGGATACCTACATGGGTACAGATGCGTATGATGTTTCCCGCGCTGCTGTGGCTCGCACTGACTGTGCCCGTCCATGCTGCGGACGGTGTTTCACGGGTAGAATACCACCGTTTTGCCAGCAAAATCATGCAACGCGAGATGCGGTACGCGGTATACCTACCGGCCGAATACGACGTTTCCACGCAAAAGTATCCGGTGTTGTATTATCTGCACGGTCTTTTCGGCAACGAGCGCCAGTGGGAGGAAAAAGGAGGAAAAGCCGCGCTGGACAGACTGATCGAGGAGAAAAAAATCGCGCCAGTGGTATTGATCGTTCCCGATGGCGGCAATAGTTTTTACGTAAACTCGATAGACGGCGTTTCGCCCTACGAAGATTATTTTGTCGGCGAATTGGTTCCCGCCATGGAATCGGCTTTTCGCATAGCTTCCGGACGAAAAAACCGAGGAATCACCGGACTGTCCATGGGAGGGTTCGGCGCGCTGACGCTGGCGATGCATCACCCCGACTTGTTTGCCTCAGCGAGCGCCCACTCCGCCGTTCTGATCCCGGTTCCGCTCGCGGAGCTTCCCGAACGGCTCCGCCAGTCGTATCAATCTCAGTTGTTCTCGGCGGTATTTGGGAACCCGGTGGATGAGGTCTACTGGAAGGCGCATCACCCCATCGACTTGGTCGGTACGGCCAAAAACCTGAACACGGTCGCCTGGTATTTCGATTGCGGAACCGAAGACCGATACGGGTTTCACAAAGGCGCGGAGCGGCTCCATGCCGTCATGCAGACCGCAGGCATCCCGCATGAGTCCAGCCTGTTTCCCGGTGGACATGGATGGGAATATGCCCTGACCCATCTGTCCGACTCGCTTTCGTTTCACCATCGGCAGTTTCAGAACGCCAAAAAATAGCGTCGAACAGGTCTCGTTTGTCCTGCTTTTCCTGCCGATTGTCAAGGATTACAGACGTAATGCTTTGCTTCGAAACGAACTCCATCACCGCAATCCAAAATCCAAAATCTAAAATCCCAAATCGGCCAGCACCGCCAAAACGTGTCCATCCACACTGACTTTTGGGTATATTTTCCGGATGTTCCCGTCCGGCCCAATGACAAACGTGGTGCGCTCGATCCCCATATACGTTCTCCCGTACATGCTCTTTTCCTTGTACACCCCGTAGGCGTTTGCCATGGACGTATCGGTGTCGCTGAGCAGGGGAAAAGGCAGAGAAAACTTGGTGGAAAATTTCTCATGCGATTTCAAGTCGTCACAACTGACGCCAAACACCTGTATGTCGCGTCCCTGAAAATCCGCATAGCGGTCCCGGAAGTCGCAAGACTCCTTGGTGCATCCGGGGGTATCGTCCTTGGGGTAGAAATACAGCACCACCGTGTTTCCCCGCAGGTCTTTGAGCGATACGGTTTCGCCCTTGTCGGACGGCAGCGAAAACTCCGGCGCGAGATCACCTTCTTTTAACATAGATATACTCCTTTTTTGACATAACATGCCCGATAGATAGGGCGTTCTTCGATAAGATACTTTGCCTCGAAATGTGTGATTCCCGGCCCCAGCGCGGCTACGCGCTCCGGCAGTGTCTCCGATCGTTCAAAACCCTCCGTCCGTTCGAATAACCGGACGATCTGCCCAAAATACCCTTCGTGGTCCGTGGCAAGGTCAATGGTTCCGGCCGGCGCAAGCGTCCGGTACAGGTGAGCAAGAAAAGCGGGATTGAACAGCCGACGTTTGCGATGCCGCGTCTTGGGCCATGGATCGGGAAAGTAGACATGGTAAGCGGCGACCGACGCATCGGGGGCAAACTTCTCGATAAGATATGTGGCATCGTCACGCAAAAGCCGCACGTTGGAAAGCCCCTCTTTTTCTACGCGAGCGAGCGCCTCCCGGAAATAGTGGAGCGAACGCTCGATCCCCACATAATTGACATACGGATATCGCTCGGCGGATCGGGTGATAAAACGGCCTTTTCCGCTCCCGATTTCGATCTCGACGAGGTCATCGTTGCCGAAAAGGTCCGCCCAACACAGGCTTGGATCGAGGTCTCGAACAAAAAATTCGACGGCGACTTCCGTGTGAGGCGTTTCTCCGGCAAGATCGAACCTCCCTGGAAGCCCCACAGCCGTCCCTTCTTCCTCCTTCATCCTTCCTCCTTCAAGTAGTCCATCAAATTAGTCTGTCCAAATCGGCAATCCGGATGTTGGCGTTTGAGTGCCAACCCCATGTCGGCCACAAGGCGTTTGACGCCATCCGTTTTTTCCGGGTCGGTGATCAGGGGGATTTTGACCATGACCCCGTTGGACCGTTGCGCCAGCGATACAAAAAACGATTGTGCGCGTCTTCCCTCGACCACGACGGCTTCGATCAGCGTTTCGGAGCGGTGTGCGCTCAGATACGACTGTTTCCACTTGAGCACGGTGTCGCCCGTGCGGTGCTCCGACGGAACAAAATTCTCGTGAACCGCGACGACGTCGCACGGTCCTTCTACCATGACATGAGGCACGGAGTTTTCCTTGAGATGCCAAATCCCGTGTGATAAGAAGCTGTCTACAAAGCGCTTTTACCGCCATATGGCGGGGGTAAGATAGAAGACATCCCCGTGTCTGTCAAGGGATCGCCTGTCGTGACAAAGCCGTTGCGCCCGCTGGACCGATCCGTTATCATAGGAGACGAGGATCTCATCCCTGCTACTTATTCCGGAGCCGTAGATGCTCGATTATCACATGCATGTGGAAAACTACTATCCGTTTGGACGAACGCCGGATACACGCCCTACCGGTACCGCCCCAATGGACACGCTTCGGCGGTTTATCGACTCGGCGGAGGCGCGCGGCGTTCATGAAATCGCCATTACGGAACATGTCTATCATTTTGTGCAGGCCCGCGAGATCGTCGCCAATGCGTGGGCGGACGAGAAGTGTTTTTACGACATGGACACCTATGTCCGCATCCTTCAAGAAGGCCAAAAAGCGGGACTACCGATCAAAGTCGGCATCGAGATGGACTATATGGACGGCAAGGAAGACGTGATCGAACGGATCGTAAACGACTATCCGTGGGATTTCGTTCTTGGATCGGTCCACTGGATCGGCCCTTGGGGGTTCGATCTTTCCGAACATCGCGCCGAATGGGACCGTCGTAGTGTGGACGAAGCTTATCGCGCGTATTTCCGTCTGCTCATGCAGGCGGTGGACATGGGATGCTTTAGTTCGATGTCGCATCCGGACCTGATAAAAGTTATGGGACATTTTCCTTTGGGTGACGTTTCCGATCTCTACGAGGCATTTGCGGATCGGGTCGCCGCCCAGCCGGGTCTGTGTGTGGAGATCAGTTCGGCCGGGATCAGAAAACCCGTAGGACGGCTGTATCCGGAACTCCCGTTGTTGGAGGCGTGTGCGGCGCGAGGCATAGCCATCACCACCGCTTCGGATGCCCATGCCGTGGAAGATATAGGCAGAGACTTCGACCAAGTCAAAACGCTTGCCGCATCATGCGGATATACCCATGCGATGTCCTTTACCCGGCGGGTTGCAACGCCGGTCCCTCTTTCGAGGTAATTATGGCCCAGATGCATATCTCGCCCCGCATACGGGGTTTTATCTGTACGACGGCACATCCGGTCGGATGCGCGCGCAATGTAAAACTCCAGCTTGAAACGGCTCTCGCACGGAGAGAGGCGCTGGACAAACGCTACCGTGTGCTGGTGATCGGCGCTTCCAACGGCTATGGACTGGCCGCGCGCATCGCCGCGCTCGGTCTGTACGGGGCCGACACGGTAGGCGTGTTTTACGACCGACCGCCTGAGACGGACAAAACCGCGACGCCGGGATTTTACAACACCGCCGCTTTTCACGAACACGCGCTCCGTATGGGAGCCGTCTCGGTCAACCTCAACGGGGACGCCTTTGTTCCGGAGATAAAAGAAGCCGCCATTGCCGCGATCCGGGAACGGATGGGACAAGTGGATGCGGTCGTATACAGCCTTGCCGCACCGCGTCGCACCGATCCGGTCACAGGCGAAGTGTTCAAATCCGCCATCAAACCCGTCGGAGAAACGTATATCGGCAAAACCATCGACCTCAACAAAGAAGTCATTACCGAGGTTACGATGGAGCCGGCAACGGAAGAGGACATCCGAGGGACGGTCGGTGTCATGGGAGGAGACGACCTGCGGCTGTGGGTCGACGCGTTGGAAACGGCCGGTGTGCTGGCGCAAGGCGTCCGTGTGAACCCGTTTTCGTATATCGGCCCTACGCTCACCTGGCCTATGTATCGCAGTGGAACCGTCGGCAAAGCCAAAGAACATCTGGAAGAGACCACCAAAGCGCTGGACGCTCGTCTGCGTGCCACGCACGACGGCATGGCGCATGTATCCGTCAACAAGGCCGTCATCACACAGGCATCTTCCGCCATCCCGGTCGTTCCGCTTTATATCAGTCTGCTGTACCGGATCATGCGCGAGCGGGGTATCCACGAAGATCCGATTCACCAGATGATACGACTGTTTACCACCCATACGGGGCCGGGCAGAACCCCTGCGCTCGACGCCGAGGGCCGTATCCGGTTGGACGACCGCGAGCTTGCGCCGGAGATTCAGAAGGAAATCCTCCATATCTGGAACGGTGTAACCACGGACAACTTCCGTGATCTTTCCGACTATGATGCCTTCAAACGCGGTTTCCGCCAACTGTTCGGGTTCGAAGTGGACGGCATCAACTACGAGGTGCCCGTCGAGATCGACGCCCGGATCGAATAAGGGTCCAAAGGGCCGTCCCACGCCCTGTAAAACGTTTTCCGGATCCACCCCTTGTGGAGCACCGTGCTCGTTCTGTCCGAATCCCGTATCCATGGCACCATCCTTCGTCTTGCCTGGCCTGCCATCGTAGAAAGCCTGCTCCAGCTGCTGGTGTATCTGGTCGGCAGTATCATGGTCGGCCCGCTTGGCACGACGGCCTTTGCGGCGGTCGGCCAGGCGTCGATGCTGGCGACCTATCTGCTGTTTCCCTTTTGGAGCATCGGCACGGCCAGCGCGGCCTTGGTCTCACGTCACATCGGCGGTCAGGACATGGTTTCGGCCCGCGCGTGTGCGGCACAAGGGATGCTCTTAGCGCTGGTGTTTGGTGTATTTTTTACCATCGTGGGTATATGCTGGTCTCACGAAATCCTACTTCTTATCGGAACCGAGCCGGAAGTCGCCGCGCTTGGCGCGCAGTATCTTGAGATTCTGCTGGGGTTTAGCTTGTTTCAGTCGCTGCGTGTAGTCGGGAGCAGTATCCTGCGGTCCGTGGGCGACACTCGAACCCCCATGTGGGCCACCGGGGTGATGAACCTCGTCAATCTCGCCGCCTGTTACGTGTTCGTATACGGATGGGGACCGTTTCCGCGTTTGGAAGTGGCAGGGGTGGCACTGGCTTCCGGACTTTCGTTTGTCGTCAGCCTATATATCGTTCTGCGTAAGATGGGCAATCGCCATGAGGACTTTTTTCTGCCGTTGCGCGATCTGTTCCGTCCGGCGGTTCCCGAATTTTTTGCCACACTTAGACTGGCCGCGCCCAACATGGCGGAGATGGTGCTTCAGCGCGCTGGCGGTCTTACCTATCTGTGGGTCGTCACCGGGCTTGGCACGACCGCGTTGGCCGCGCACTACATGGCTGTCCGTGTGGAGTCGATCGCCTTTATGCCCGCCTTTGGATTGTCGATGGCGGTTCCGCCGTTGGTTGGGCAGGCGCTTGGCGCGATGAACCCCAATCTTGCCGATCTGGCGGTGCGCAGGACGGTCATGATGGGTTTCTGGTCGATGAACCTGCTGGCCGTAGGCTTTCTTGCGGTGCCCGGTCTGCTGGTGGGTATGTTCAGCCCGGAGCCGGAGGTCTACAAACTGTCGTCGCTGGTGGTTCAGATCAGCGCGTTCGAATTGACCTGCGTGACGTTGTACATGATCTATGGAAGCGCCATGCGCGGAGCCGGCGATACGGTAAGCCCCATGATCGTCACGTTTATCGGCGCCATCTTGGTTCGGATCGGTCTGGTCTATACGCTGGCAGTCACGCTGGACTTGGGGCTTCCCGGCGTATGGATCGGGACGGTGGTTCACTGGGCCTTGCGTGCGCTGGCTGCCTATCTGCTTTTCCGGCGAGGGCGCTGGCGAACGGTTCGGGTATAAAAGGAGGACAGCCATGCGTAAAACGGACGCCCGCCAGCTTGTCATGGGCATCGACCTGGGGACCTCAAGCGCCAAGACCGTCGTTATGGATGCTGCCGGAACCGTCGTGGCCTCCGCGTCGGCGGGATACCGGTTGCTTACGCCCGCGCCGGGATGGGTGGAGCAACGTCCACAGGACTGGTGGAACGCGGTGCGCAAAACGATTCGCGCAGCGCTTCTCCAGATCGGAGAACGGCATCCCGCGTTTACCGCCGCAGACATCGCCAGCGTAGCCTTTTCCGGACAGATGAACGGGGCTGTTTTTGTCGATACGGCGGGCCGTCCGCTACGCGATGCCATGCTCTGGTTGGACGGGCGATCCCGCCGGGAATGCGATCTTGCCAATCAGCGCGCGGGCGACGTGCTCCGCCACCGGGCGCTCCATGTACTCAATCCCATCAACACGCTTGCCAAAATCCTTTGGGCAAAAGACAACGAACCCCATGTCTATGCCACAGCCCGCTATGCGCTGGTTCCCAAAGATTGGCTCCGGTTCAAACTTACCGGTGTCATCACCTCCGAAGTAACGGACGATTCGGTGACGGGCGCATTCGATTTGTATACACGGCAATGGAGCGGAGACATTCTGGACAGGCTGGAGGTGCGGCACGACCTGTTTCCACCTGTGTACGAGTCGCCCGCCATCGTGGGGACGGTCACGGCGGAGGCCGCCCGGTTGACCGGTCTCGAAACCGGCACCCCCGTATGCGGCGGCGGGGGTGACATGGCGTGCATGGCGGTGGGCAGTGGTGCGATACGTCCCGGCGTCGTCGGCGTAGGCATTGGCACGGCGGGACATGCCATCGCATACGCGGAAACGATAGACGACAGCGCGTTCAACCAACTGTGGCCCATGTGTCATGCCGTACCGGGCGCGTATTTCTGGCTTGGATGTTCGTATACCGGTGGGGGGAGTCTTACCTGGCTGAGTGAGCAGTTGGACGAGGATTTTGAACGGCTCACGCGACAGGCGGCGCAGACCCCACCCGGTAGTGAAGACCTGTTTTTTATGCCGTGGCTGGCCGGAACCGCCACCCCGCACCCCGATGCGGCGGCCCGCGGCGGATGGATCGGGCTTACGCTTCGACATACCAAAGGCCACATGGTGCGAGCCCTTTTGGAAGGCGTAGCATTCGACCTGCGGCAGTCGCTGGAATGCTTTGCCCGGCTCGGACTTCCGGCGGACGATCTACGGCTTGGCGAAGGCGGGGTAAAATCGCAGCTGTGGCGACAGATTCTCGTGGATACGTTTGGGCGTGACGGACGGTTGATGGAACTCAAAGACGCCTCCGCCATCGGTGCGGCACTAATCGCCGGGGTCGGGGCGGGCGTTTTCGATTCGTTCGGGACCGCGTGCGACCGGGCGGTCCGTCTTGGCGATAACGTCGTCTGTGACCTCGAAACTTCTGCGCTTTACAACCGGCAATTTGCCCGCTACCGGTCGTTGTATCCTACCTTGAAACCATGGTTTCAGGAGATCTGACCGCCGTCTGAAAAAGTCGCCAGAGTGAGCAAAAAACCTGCTGACATCGCCGACCAGGGCTACCACAGACGGCTGGAACCGCGCCGTCTCCACCGGGAACTCGACCTCGCTATCCGTGACGCCTACGGGTGGGCGGATTTGAATCTGAGGCACGATTTCACGAGGTCGAGACACTGTGTAACAAGACGGTGCAAGCCTCAGAGAAAAAGACCACTCCGGTGAATCAGGTCTCAGATTATCCGCCATTAACCAGAGCGCTTCTCAGAGAGATTGTGCGACGCATTCTCTCGATCGGTTCTCCTCAGAAAATTGTCCTCTTTGGCGCTCATGCCCGTGGCGATTCCAGACCAGACAGTGATCTGGACATCCTGATCATTGAAGACTCGTCGCCGCGCCGCGCAGGGCATGACAGAAGGTTTCGAGCCGCTTTACCTTAAGCGCGTTGCCATGCAGCGTGGCCTGGGCTTTTTTGATACGCGCCATAGCCAGCAGGGTGGGAATACGATCCGCCGGGATATCCGCAACCGAGATATCCTGCCGGTTTACAGGCGTCTGAAGCATACGATCCAAAAACTCGTTGGCCTGCACGGCCGTAGCCAGATGCACCGGGTTGAGTTCCCGCGAGATGTGTGTAACCCATGAACACACGGCCCCGCCGTCAAGCGTAGTATCCGTCAACGCGGCAGAGGCGCCATGCAGGTTTTCCATCAACAGCAGATCGCGTATCACACCCGACAGGATATCGGCGCGTACCACCGCCGCATCGTAGCAGGTCAAGAGGTCCGGGTCGTGCAAAAACGACGTTTGCCCCTCGATAAACTCGTCATACTGCACATGCCACTGAAGCGCACGCTCTTCGGGGGCAAAACGCGGTTTCCGCTCGGCAAACACCTTGCGCCGACCGTGCGTCTCGCCTCGAATCGGATAGTGTCGGACAATAAAAGGCACCGGGCACACCCGTCTTCCCGGAAAAACGACCATGTGTCCGCCGTGCTGGGCCAGTTGCACCGGGTGCGGCGTCTGTTTCCACGCT
Organism: Candidatus Zixiibacteriota bacterium; assembly: GCA_016867335.1. GTDB lineage: Bacteria > JAAXHH01 > JAAXHH01 > JAAXHH01 > JAAXHH01 > VGJU01. The sequence continues at coordinate 15,952 of VGJU01000071.1, forward strand.
TTGATCTGGGTAGTGTTAAACAGTTCACCAGGTTCGTAGTAGGTCAAATGGGTGCGGATATCGGTCCCCGGTATAAAATCGTCATCCACCGGACGAAAATTGAGCAGTTCGAACTGTATCGCGTTAAACCCCAGCGAATCCACATAGTGCATGCCGTCCGCAAGCCCCATGTCGAGCCACGGACTCTCTCGAAATTCGTCCGCATCCGCATGTATAAACCAATCCGCACGCAGATGCGCCGCCAACTCTTCCTTGCGCCGCAAAATGTCCCGCCATACATACTCGCGCTGATTACGCTCTGGATACCCGCTGTCTTCGGGAAATCGCTCGATGTGAAGCAGACCGCGGCCCAACCATGACCGGGCCTGTTCTATCGTGTTGTCGGTCGAATGGTTGTCGATCAGATACACCTTGACCCCGTTGTAGATCAGATCGCCGATGACATGATAGATGACGTCGCCTTCGTTGTGTGCGGCAATAAGGGCAATCACCCTGAAGTCGCGCAACGGCGTGGCGCGAGTCGGAGCCGGGCGTTGCGCAGCATCCGACCCGTTTACCGCAACGCGCCGGATGCTGGATATGCAGTGACGGAGGTGCCTCGTCTATCCTTCAAACCCACACACTTCGGCCGCAGCGGACAACGCCTCCGCCTCATCGAGCGTGACCCCCAACCCGGGGCGGTCGGGCACGTCGATATGACCGTTTCGGATGATGTTGCGTTCCTTGATAAGCCGCTCCCACAACGGGTTGTCCAGATGATGAAACTCCAACACCTGAAAGTTGGGCACGGCAGCGCAAACATGACACACATGTACCGTACCGATCGGGCCACAGATGTTGTGTGGTGAAAGCGGGATATAGTACATATCCGCCATGTCGGCGATGCGGCGCCCTTCGAGCAGACCGCCCGCTTTGGCAAGGTCGGGGGAGATGATGTCGGCTGCCTGCTGGTGGATCAACTCACGAAACCCATGCCGAGTATAGAAGTTTTCTCCGGTGCAGATAGGCGTGCGCGTCGCCGCCGCGACTTTGGCCATCGCCTCCACATTTTCCGGCGGTATCGGATCTTCGAGCCATAACAAGTTCAAATCCTCGAAAGCATACGCGATCTTCAAAATATCCACCGGCGCGTATGCCCAGTGCGCGTCAATGGCAAGATCGGTATTGGAATCGAGCGTCTCACGGATGGCGGTCACAACCTCTATATAGTACGCGATGTCGTTGTTGGTGATACATCGGTTGTACGGGTCGCGGCGTGTCGGCAAAGGGTCGATGTCGAACTTGATCGCATCAAAACCGCGCGCTTCCACTTCCTTTGCCTTTTTTGCGTATGCTTCGGGGGTTTCCTCGTCGCCGGCGTGACAATCGTTATACAACCGAATACGGTCGCGGAACTTGCCGCCTAAAAGCTGCCAGAT
>VGJU01000072.1 GCA_016867335.1 Candidatus Zixiibacteriota bacterium
GGTCCGTGCCGCCATGCGCATCCGTCCGAAACCCTCTGTAGCGATGACGGTAAGACCGATATCTTCGCCGCCGGTGATGGCGACACCGATCTGGTAGCCGAGCAACGCGCCGATGTCGTGATACGGCACGCCACCGGTCACGACGCCGGCGACACCAATCTGCTGCATTCGGCGCAGAGCGTCAAGGGTAACCACCGCGCCGCCGCAGACGATACGCCCGACAAAATGGTCTTCGACACGATCAGGCGTGATGACGGCGTCCGGGTCGTCCGAGAAAAACACCAGCGGGGCGTAGGTTTCGCCACCGATGCCAAATATGCCCTGAATCAGCGTGCCGTGCGTTTCTATGGCAACCCCCTCACCGGGAAAAACCTCGACAACTCGGCCACGGATATAGGCGTTGACCTGAACAGGAACGGGGGGTTCGCGTACCAGCACCTGTCCGGTGACTCCGGAAATGAGTTCGATGACACCCGATACCGGCGTTTTGACGCTCGACCGTAACAAACCGAATATGCCTTTGGACTGCGCAATCTGCTCGTCGGCGGCGACCTGATCGCCCGTCTGCCGGGTCATAAGCGCCGGCACGTCCTCCGGAGCGACACCCAGCGCATTGGCGACATTTACATTGTGTACGTGTCCGGGTAGATGCGTCTGCGCTACTGCCGTGTCCGGTTCGACGTTCTGCGCGACTTCCACGCACACTTCGCCCGCCAGCGGAAGCCGCCGGATTTTCCGGACGACCGCAAGCGGGGAAACCCGCAAACCGGGGGTATACGCATGCGCCATGATGTTACTCCGGATACAGGTGAAGCGTTTTGTACCAGTTTTTGAGCCGGGAGATACGTTGGTTGCTTCGGTCCGGTATGGCCAGCGGTCTTCCACGGGTGTCCACGATGATGCCTACCACGCCGTTGCGAACGCTGTGCCGCGTGGCTGCGCCCTTGCCCGCACCGACGTCGAATCCGCGTGTCGGCGTTACACACAGATCGAGCGTCTCGGCGTCTTCCACAGAAATGATCGTCAGTTCCCCGGCGGGAATGTCCCGTTGTATGGACGTGCCTGGGGCTTGGATTTCCACGCGTACGCAAGGGCTGCCCGGCGCCCCCGTCCCCACCGGCGCAATACAAGGTCCGAGATGGATAAGACAGTCGCGCTCGAACACTTCCAGTGCCGCTTGTTCGTGTACGGTGGACAGCACACCCAGATGGGGCATCATAAAGATGCTGTCCACGGCCAGCCCGGTGATGCCTTCGGGTTGAAAAGCATCGATCATCATAAGGGCGGACTGGACCCGACGCGGGGCATGGGAAAGCACGCCTCCGCTTCCGATGATGAGATCGAGGTGCATCATGTCCACAAGCGACTGACCCGTGGTTTGCTGATCAAAGGTATCCGAGATGGTGCGTTCCTGTTGGACGCCTTTCAGGGATACGGCAAAGGATTTGTGCTGGTCAAACGCCAGCCGGAGCGCTTCCCGGCTGACGGCTTGCTCGACGATCAGTTCTTCGACGGTTTGGGGAATACTGGTCGGGCGGATCATCTTGTTGCCGAGCCGGTCCTTGAGATCGGCTTCCGACAGGTCAAAGGGCAGCCAGCGGGCGATAGCGGCGACGCCGGCTTCGGCAAGGACGTTCGAGATGCTGTAGCTTATACCGAGGTTGGCGCTTACAGTTCGGTTGAACATACCGTCAAACACCGAAAAAACATCGGTCGTCGCACCGCCGATATCCACCCCCACGACATCGATCCGGTTTCGTTCCGCCGCGACCTGAATCATGCGGCCTACCGCGCCGGGTGTAGGCATAATCGGGGTGTGGGTCCAAGCCATGAGCTTTCGGTATCCGGGCGCCTGGGCCATCACGTGTTCCATGAAAAGATCGTGAATTCGTTCGCGCGCCGGGCCGAGATTTTCGCGTTCCAGTACGGGCCGCAGGTTGTCCACCACGCTCAACGCGGTCCGGGAACCAAGAAGACGTTCCACTTCTTCACGCGCCTTCTGGTTGCCTGCATAGATGACGGGCAGATGATATCCACTGCCGAGCCGGGGGCGAGGGTCCGCCGCCGCAATCAGTTCGGCCATCTCCACGACATGCGTCACCGTGCCGCCGTCGATGCCGCCGGACAACAGAATCATGTCGGGACGAAGCTGTCGGATACGTTCGATGCGTCTGTACGGCAGACGCCCGTCGTTGGCGGCCAAGGTTTCCATGACGATGGCGCCGGCGCCAAGCGCGGCGCGTTCCGCGCTTTCTGCCGTCATACTCCGGACAACCCCGGCCACCATCATCTGCAAACCCCCACCCGCACTGCTGGTGGATACATACAGGTCTACACCCGTAAGCCCTTGCGCCGGCGATACGATGCATTCGTCTTCCAGTATCGTTCGTCCGGAAAGCTCCTCCACTTCGCGGACGGCGTTGAGTACGCCGCGTGTCACATCCTCAAAAGGCGCTTCCACTGTGGTGGGTGCCTCGCCACGGACGACAAGCCGGAAAGAGTCTTCCCTTTTTTCGATCAAAATGGCTTTGGTGGTGGTACTGCCGCAGTCGGTGGCAAGGATTATGCGCACCTGATCAGGATCGCTCATGGGTCTCTATACGCTGTATCAGATATTCGACGTTTTCACGGTCTTCGATGGCTTCGGCAAAACGATCGTACGACGAAGCATCGAGCGCAAGATGGACAAAGGGACTCAGAAAGGCCATAAACTGTCCGCCGAGAAACGACAGCGGTTTCATGGACTCTAAAAAGAGGATGGCGGGAGCTGTAAGCCGACGCGCGACGATCGACCGGGCGACTCGGTCCAGCAGTTGCTTCTGGTCGGACATGCTCACTTTGCCCTTCGCACTCCCTCTCCGCTGGCAGGAAAGGCTGGGATGTTTACACCCATCACCGCGTAACATGAGTCGTTTATATCGTCAAGGGGCCGGGATCAACAGTACATGTACGAGAAGACAATGTCAACCTCTTCGTTTTTTCTCTTGACCAAATCTCGATTAACTTCTACATTAGAATATTTCGAAAAAAGAAATATTCGAAAGGGGAATTACTATGAAGACACTGGAAGAAAAAACCGCCGAGTTGGTCAATCATTTCGAGTGGCTGGTATTTCGTTACATCATGACCGAGCAGAAAACGCCCCCGCTTTGCGCCGGGCAGTTTAATCGACAGGAAATCCGGGTCGTTCATCTCCTTGGCAAATCAGGCCGGTGTACGATGAGCGAAATCGCCGACCGGCTCATGTTGGCCGTCAACAGCGCGACAAGCGTCGTCGATAAGTTGGTCGAGAAAAGCGTGGTGTCGCGCGAGCGTTCGGACGGCGACCGGCGTATCGTGCAGGTGGAACTGACCGAAGCCGGACGGCAGATTTACGAGGCGGCACGCGAGGGGCGCATGCATATGGGACGCGCCATGCTGACCACGCTTACGGAAAAGGAGCAGGACGAGTTACTGGGTTTGTTCCGAAAAATGACACAGGATATGCCGCAACCGGCAGTGGGTCGGACTGCGACGGGAGAGACGCCCGAGGCCGCTTCGTCATAGGTGGCGGGATAGCTCGCGCAACATAAAGGAGGAGAACGTGTTGTCTTTTTATGGATCGGATGGTCCCAGTCGGAGATTGTCGATGTCGCTATCCGTTTTGCTTGTTCCCGTTTTGCTGACCGCAGGGTGCGGGGGATCGTCGAACGCCGATCAGAAGCCTGTGGAGCCGTCCGGCGCGGTGGTGGAAGCGGTTTCGGTGGTTCGGCAGACACTCCGACGCGAACTGGCCTTGACCGGCTCGTTGTTGCCTAACGCCGAGGCGACGGTAAGCGCCGAGGTGTCGGGGCGGGTCGTCGAACTGATGTTCGACGTACAACGTAGCGTTCGCAAGGGCGACGTGCTGTTGCGACTTGACGATACCGAGTACCGGCTTCAGTTGGCGCAGGCACGCGCGGCACTGGCGCAGACGCGTCTGACCGCCGAACGGGCGGAACAGGATTTTGCCCGTGATACCAAGCTTATGGGAACGGGTAGTGTTTCCCAACGGACGATAGACGTGTCCAGAACCGCGCGGGATGCGGCCAAAGCCCAACTCGAAGCGGCGGAAGCTGGTGTTACGCTCGCGGAAAAACGTCTTGACGATACGACGGTTCGCGCGCCTATCTCCGGAGCGATTACGCTTCGCTCGGTCAACGTGGGCGACTATCTGCGCGCTCCGCAGGCCATCGCCAAAATTGTCCAGACCGCTCCGCTCAAGATACAGACACAGGTTCCGGAGCGTTTTGCTTCGGAAATCGAAGCAGGCCAAGTCATCTCTCTTTCCGTGGATGCCTATCCGAGTGTTTTGTTCGAAGGGCACGTCGCACGGGTCAATCCGGCAACCGATCCGGCTACCCGTACCTTTACGGTCGAAGGCACGATCTCTAACACCGACGGACGACTCAAACCGGGATTTTTTGCCAAGACGTCCATCGTTCGCCGCGTATCGGATCAGGTCCTTATGATCCCGATAGAAGCCGTTGTCACACACGACAAAAAGTCGCTGGTATTTGTCGCCCGTAACGGAGCCGCCCTACTCACCCCCGTGGAGTTGGGCGACCGTCAAGACCGGATGATCGAGGCGCTGACCGGCGTAACCGAGCGGGACTCCGTTCTTGTTTCCGGGCATACGACGCTAATGGACGGCGCGCGCATCGTCCTCGTCAACCGATAGGAGGGGTTGCATGATTCTGGCCGACGTCTCTATCAAACGCCCGGTTTTCGCTACCATGATCATCCTCGCCTTGGTGGTGATCGGTCTTTTTGCCTTTACCTCGCTTGGTCTCGACTTGTTTCCCAAGGTGGACTTCCCCACGGTGACGGTAACGACCGTGTTGACGGGAACCAGTCCGGAGGAAATGGAAAATCAGGTCACAAAGGTTATCGAGGAGGCCGTCAACACGATCGGCGGCATAGACGAACTCCGGTCCCAGACGTTCGAGGGGGTGTCGCAGGTCATCGTTTCATTTGTGTTGGAAAAAGATGTGGACACAGCGGCGCAGGAGGTGCGCGACCGTGTCGCACGGGCGCTGTCTCGACTGCCGCAAGGTACCGATCCGCCGGTGATCGAAAAGATAGATCCCGATGCCGCGCCCGTCATGAGCATCAGCGTCTACGGTCCGCTGCCCATGCGCGACCTGACATATCTCGCCCGCAAACAAATCAAGGAGCCGATGGAGTCTATCAACGGTGTGGGCGCGATCAACATCGTCGGTGGACGCGAACGAGAAATCCATATCTGGCTTGATCCGGATAAACTCAAAGCCTACGATCTTTCGGTAGCGGCGGTGCGCAATGAGCTGCGGAGCCAGAACGTCGAGACGCCCGGCGGGCGCGTCGATGCGGTGACACGCGAGCTGACGCTGCGCACCCGAGGCCGTATCGAAGCCGCCGACCAATTTTCGGTTTTGGTTGTTGGGTCAAAAAATGGCGTACCCATCCGCATTTCGGATATCGCCCGCGTGGAAGACGGCGAACAGGAAGCGCGTTCGTTGGCACGGCTCGACGGACGCAACTCGGTGTCGCTGGTCGTCCAAAAACAGTCGGGTGTCAATACCGTAGACGTGGTAAACCGGGTGCGCGAACGGCTCGACGAATACCGATCACGGCTCCCGCAGGGTGTCAATGTGGTGGTCATCCGTGACCAATCGGCCTTTATTCAGGCGTCGGTACGCACGGTGGAAGAACATCTGGTGCTGGGCGCGATCCTTGCCAGTCTTGTGGTATTTTTGTTTCTCCGCAACTGGCGCAGTACCCTGATCGTCGCGCTTGCGATTCCCAGCTCGCTTATCGCCACGTTTGCGGCCATGCAGTGGCTGGGTTTTACGCTCAACAATATGACCTTGCTCGGATTGACCGTTTCGGTAGGTATCGTCATAGACGACGCCATCGTGGTATTGGAGAACATTTTCCGACACATCGAAGAAAAGGGAGAAACTCCGATGCGGGCGGCCAGCATCGCCACCAAAGAAATCGGGTTGGCCGTCATGGCAACGACGTTGTCGCTGGCGATCATCTTTTTGCCTGTGGCGTTCATGACCGGCGTCGTCGGACGTTTTCTCAACAGTTACGGGTTGACGGTGGCGGTTGCCGTCATGGTTTCGCTTTTTATCTCGTTTACCCTGACGCCCATGCTGGCGTCGCGTTTTCTCAAGGTCACCGGGGCGGGTGGCACACACTCGAACGGCGCGCATGGGTCCAAAGAGTCACCTGTCTATAGATGGATAGATTATGGGTATACCCGGCTGTTGGCCGCCTCGCTGAGACATAGAGGCCGCGTCATCGCCTTTGGCGTGGTGTGCGTGCTTGCCATTCCGGTGCTCGGACGGTTTATCGGGTTCGACTTTTTTCCGCCGGACGATCAGGACGAGTTTCAGATTTCGATCAAAGCGCCGGAAGGATATTCGCTGATGCAGACGGACCGTGTGCTTCAGCAGATCGAAAAGGACATCAAAACACTGCCCGACATCGCCCATGTCCTGACCTCCATTGGCGAAGCGTCCGGATCGGGCGTAAACGACGCTTCGGTCTATGTGCGGTTGACACCGCTCAAACATCGAAGTTGGGAAACGCTGTTTTTGACTTCCGTGGGCGAGCGGGAAATCAGTCAGTTTACGATCATGGCGCGTGCACGGGAGATGCTCAAGCGGTATCCCGACCTGCGTACCGGTGTGCAGAACGTGGCCGGTCTCTCCGGAGCCGGTGTACGCGCTCAGGCGATTCAGTTCAATGTCCGAGGGCCGGATCTCAAGCAGTTGGAGACGTACACGACGGAACTCAAGGAGAAGATGAAGGGGTTGGACGGTCTGCTGGACGTGGACGCCACACTCAACGTCGGAAAACCCGAACTTCATGTCGTCATCGACCGGGAGAAGGTAGCGGATTTGGGGGTCAACGTGGCGGACATCGCCTCCAGTCTACGGTCGATGGTGGGGGGCGATGAACAGATTACCCGATATCGGGAAGGGGATGAAGAATACGAGGTGCGTTTGCGGGTGGACTGGCCGTACCGAAGCGGCGCGGAGGCTATTTCGGCGTTGTACGTGCCCTCGTCGCGTGGAGGGCTGGTGCGTCTTGACAACGTAGTGTCGCTGGTCGAAGCGATCGGTCCGGGGCAGATCGAGCGGTATAACCGTCAACGCCAAGTGACGCTCCTGGCCAATCTCGAACCCAATCGCGCCATCGGTGACGCCATGAACGACATAAGCGCCGCCGCGCAGGAACTCAACCTTGATCCGGCATATTCGACGGGTTTTACCGGTCGCGGCAAGGTGTTTATGGAGTCCATCCGAGGCTTTTTTATCGCCTTCGTACTCAGTCTGATCTTTATGTACATGGTACTTGCCTCGCAGTTCGAGCATTTTCTTCATCCGATCACGATCATGCTGTCGATACCGCTGTCCATCCCCTTTGCGCTGATCTCGCTGAAGGTGACGGGCGGCTCGCTCAATTTGTACGCGATTTTGGGGTTGTTTCTTCTGTTTGGCATCGTCAAGAAAAACTCGATTCTTCAGGTAGACTATACCAACACGCTTCGGGCGGAGGGCAAACCGATGTACGAGGCCATTTTGGAAGCCAACCGTGCGCGGCTTCGCCCGATTCTCATGACGACCGCCACGTTGGTGGCCGGTATGTTGCCCATGGCGCTTTTGACCTCCGGCCCCGGTGCGGCCAGCCGTTCGGCGCTTGCCAACGTGATCGTGGGAGGACAACTGCTCTGCTTGCTGATCACCCTGCTGATCACCCCTGTAGCCTACACCTATTTTGACGGGCTTACACAGTGGTTTTTCCGTTTGATCGGACGCCGCGACACGGCACTTGTCGAGAGACGGGCAGGAGAGCCGCGCCGGGAAAAGGCCGAGGAGCAGGATCGAGAGGACGTAGGAGAACCGTTGCCGCAGCCGGGTGGTGGTGGCGCATAAAGAGGGGGAGGGGGCTTTTACCCCACCCCAAAGGGGAGATATAATACATGACATGGATAGGACGCATGGCGGTCATAGCGAACCTGCTTGTGCCCGTCGCAACACAAGGTCAGGAACGTCTTACGCTTGAGGATGCTGTTCGTTTGGCATTGGAACGAAACGAAACGGTCTTGATCGCCGAGCAGAGCGTGGCAAAAGCCAAAGGACAGGTAATGAGCGCACGATCCGAGGCGTTTCCCAAGCTGTCTCTTACCGGGTTTTATAACCGGAACTGGCGTGTGCCCACAAGCGTCATCAACGGCAACACGTTGCGTTTTGGCAGTACAAACGTGCTAAACGGCGGTCTGAGTCTGTCGATCCCGATATACCGAGGTGGGAAGATACAGGCGGCGCGGCGTGCGGCGCGCGCGTTCGAGGAGTTTTCCGAAGCCAATCTGGCCGTCGCGCGTCAGCAGACGGCGTTTGAAGCTCAGCGGGTTTTTCTGAACGTGCTGCTTTCCGAAGAATTGGTCCGAGTCAACGAATGGGCGCTCAAGCAGGCGGAAGCGCATTTGGAGCAGGTTGCTCAGTTCCAGCGAGCCGGTTCGGCATCCGAGTACGAAGTATTGCGGGCCAAGGTGCAGGTCGCCAATCTGACGCCCGCGGCTATCACGGCGCGCCACAACCGCGAACTGGGACTGCTTGACCTGAAACGGACCGTCGGTATGAGTCTTTCGGCCCCGTTGTCCGTCGAAGGAACGCTTTTGCAGGCGGCAACGATGGAGACGGCTATCGCGGCGACGGTCGAGGAGGCGGTGACGGGAGCTCTCAAAAAACGACCGGAGTTGATCGCGTTGGAGTCGCAGATGGAAGTATTTGAAGACAATATCCGCGTACAGGCGGGCGAGTGGCGCCCCAGTGTCAACCTGATCAATGCGTATCAAAATCAGGCGCAAGTCAACGATCTCGGCGATTTGGGATCGGATCGTTTTGTGCAGAGTTACAATTCGAGATTGACCTTGGACTTTCCGGTGTTTGACGGGTTCAAAAGCCGAGGGGGTGTCACACAGGTACGGGCGGACCATCGCGCGGCGGGTTATACCCGACAGCAACGGATAAAGCAGATCGAGTTGGAGACGCGACAGGCGTTTATGCGGTTGGAAGAGGCGCGAATTCGGTTGTGGGCACAGCAGGAGACCGTGGGACAGGCGGAAAAGGGGTTGCAGATCGCCGAGACCCGTTATCGAACGGGGGTAGCTACCCAACTCGAAGTATTCGACGCGCAGGTGACGCTGACGCAAATCCGTACCAGCCACGCGCAGGCGTTAAACGACTATGCGATATCGGCGGCCGGACTTCGGCGGGCGATGGGAGTGATACGGTAGTAGAGGACGACATGTGTCGCCCCTGCGAGAGGTTTTACATCCTTTGGCCTGCCAAGACGCGTCCTACCGCTTTGCCGACACGGGAGGAACCCGTGTACAGCGTTCGCACCGTGATCCCGCCCGGCAGACGGCGGTCAGCCACCGCGTTTACCCCGGCGGATGCGATACACCCACACTGCGTGCAGTCGGGGTTTCCGCTGATTTGACACGGCGACACGACTTGTTCGAGGTCTGCTGTAACGCATAGGGTGGTCTGCGCAAAAAGACACTGCTCCGGGGAAGACGGCGGATACATAAGCCCCTCAAGCACCCATTGGGGAGGGTGTATTTTGGGATAGATACGCCGCAGTCGGTCCAGTTCGGCCAGCGTGGCCACCCTTTCGGCAGGCGGCAGAATCTCTTCGTCGTTTGCGCCTTTTTGCGGAGTAAACAAGCTAAACCATATCTTGCGCACTTCCGGTTTTTTTGACCAGAAATCGACAAACTCTTCGAAATAGCCGGGCCGGAGGGTCATTTGGCGTGTGATCGTGCAATGCACCCGGATCGGTATGTCTTGGATATGTTTCAAGATACGTTCGTAGGTGGCGGGTTTGCGACGGACGTCGTGGTCGGGTTGTAGGCCGTCGATGGACACGGCAAAATGCAATCGGCGAATATGCCGCCATGTCTGCGGGATGGGGCGGACGGCGCTGGTAACCAAGAGCACCTCGATGTTACGCCGACTCAGTTCAGGCAGGATGACGTCCAACTCACGAAAACGAACCAGCGGTTCTCCCCCGACGATAGAAACATGCAGCGGTTTGTGCCGGTCCACCAGTTTCAGCATCCCATCGATCAGCGCTTGGCCTTTGTAATCGGTCAGTGATTCGAGCGGTCCGGCTTCTCCGAGATGGCCGGGATCGAAAGCATAACAGCCCAGACACCGCTGGGGGCACTCTCGTGTGATCTCTACCGACAAAAGCGGATTTTTGAAATCGACCGGGATGTGTACATACGCAAGGCCGGCCGAAACTACGGAAAAACCTTCTTCCTTGTTTACCTTTTCGTTTGCCGGCGCCAGATTGACAAGCACCTGATAACCGACTTCCTTGATGGCTTTGACATGCTGTGTGGCGATTTGAGCGGATGTCGCCAGATGGTCCGAAATCGGGACCAGCGTTTTGATGGATGCAAGCGTCGTATCCGTTTCGGTATAAACGGGCATCTGGGCGTACGACCGACCGACCGACAACACGAGCAAAGCAATGGCGGTTATGTAGCGCATTCAGCCTCTCCTGTTACCAGGTGCGTTCTTTGAGCAGTTCTTGTATCGCTTCCTTGGGAACGGGAAGCTGGTCGATGCGATCTTCGAGCCAGCGCGAAAAATCGATTTCGATTTCATCGGTCCACCGGTCGTCGATTTGGCCGGGGGTGTAGCGACCCTCTTGGAGTCGCTGTTTGCCAAACATGTCGCGCAGACTGATCAGTTCGGAGGTTTTGACTACTTTTTCGGCAAGATGCGGCGGCACGAATACGACCCCCTCGCGTTTTGCCAAAACGACGTCGCCCGGCATGACGGTCGCTTGTCCGATACGTACCGCCGTATTGACGCCCATGAGCATGATGGTCGGAGAGGCGTATGAGGGATGCCAACCCCTTACGTAGCAGGGGAAATCGGGAATCTCTTCGATGCCTTCCAGATCACGCACCGAACCGTCAAACACAACGCCGTTACCGGAACGGGCATGGATGGCCATTCCGAGATTGTCACCGATGATGGGGCCGTCAAGAATTTTGCCATATACATCCGCCACATAGACGTCGCCGGGACTGAGCAGGTCTATGGGCCATGAAATCTGGTCACCGATACACCCCGTGCGTGCCCCTTTTTCTTCCATGATCTTGCGGATCGCCGGACGACGTGGCATGTACATGGCTGTCAACGCGCGTCCTACAAGCGTAAGACCTGGATGCGTGCATTGCCAGCCGTCTTCGAATTGAAACGCGTATCCCTCGCCTCTCAGCACCCCCCATGCCTGCGTGGTGGTTACGTGCCGCATACGCTCCAGTATGCCATCGGGTACTTTGGGACGACCGTCGGGAAACCGTTCACCGTTCCACTCCGGCGTATATTCGATCAACTCTCCCGGGGTAAGATTAAGCGGACAAAATTTTTCCGGCATGTCCTACTCCTTTCTGCTATCATGCGTTACAAAAGTTCCTGATGACTTGACGATCAAACGAGACAACAGCTTGGACAGGCCAAGGGTTGCCTCTACGGAATCATGTCTTGACGTGCGGCATGGATAAAATCCGTATAGGGCGGCGTTATGCCGGCGGCTCGGAGCGCCGCTGCGATCTGGCCGCGATGATACCCACCGTGTACCCCGATATGGGTCAGGATGTCGGCCAGAGGGCTGGTAAACCGTTCTCCTCTGGAGTTGGCATACGAACAGGGTTCTGTCAGCGTCTTGTCCGTGCAGATGGCCAGATAACTTTCCCATTTCCGGATACCCGTTTCGAGTCGGCTCCGGCATTCTTCCGGCGTCCACGAAGGCCATACGGGAATCCCCGGATCGGCGTTTTGCACGCGTCCCAGCCATAGCCATTCCGCGGCGACGATATGCGCCATCCCATTGAGCGCGGTCGAGGGCGGCTGTGCCAGATTTTCGAGCGCCATCATCGTTTCTCGGTTTGCCCACATGCCATAGCGATAGAGTCGAAGATAGAAAGAAAGCGACATAGTTTAAGTCTCCGGATGCCATTGCCATGTAGAAAGATGTGGAGGCGGCCCTTCTACGGCAATAGCAGCGATATAGCCGGGTTCCGGCTTCAACCCGAGTAGCGACCAACGTCCGGCCTCGGACGGGTCCCATCGGGTCGCTGTCAGCGCCGGCGGATCGTATTCGGTCAGCGTAACGTCATATTCACTCAACGGGCAGGTCAGTCCTTCCCCTATGGCTTTTACAAAGGCTTCTTTGCGGGTCCAGCACCGTAAAAACGCCGCATCCTGTCGGTCTTCTGGCAGGCTTTCCAGCGTTCGGGATTCGGACGCCGAGAAAAAACGCTCCGCCAGTTTGAGCCGGTCGGTGTAGGTGGGGCGGTCGAGGCATTCCACATCCACGCCGACCCGAAAATGGCGGATGACCCCATAGATCGCCACGTTACGGGTGTGGGAAAGATTGAAACATATCCCCGATCCATCGTCGGCCAGTTCGGGTTTTCCGTGTTCGCCGTAGGCAAAGTGCACTTCCGATGCGGGGCGACCGAGATATTTTCCGAGTATGTCTCGGAGCGCAGCTCGCGCGACGATAAACCGGTCTCGGACCAGATGGATGACAAACCGGTCGGCACGGTCGCGTTCCTCATTGTTGAGCGTAGCGAAAAGCCGTTCCTGTTGATGCGGAGTGACGCTGAGCGACGCTTTCCAGAGGTGCAACTCGCCCGAACCGAGCGCGGGAAAACGGGAGGATGGGGTCTGAAAGGATAGCGCCATAAGACCGATTGGGGGTTTTAGATTTTGGATTGCGGACATGGATTCAATCGGTCAGGGGATAGGGTTTTCCGTATAGCAACAAGGACAAGCGGGTCCAGGGATGAAGACGGATCTATCGGTTCTGTGTAAAGTCGTTGAGCCATGTTTTGTCCCACAGGGCATGGAAACTGTTTTTTTTGTACGGATGTGCGGCACAGGCGTCTACGTTTAGTTCGAGACCCAGCCCTGGGCGCTCCGGCAAGACGTATTCCCCTTGGCGGATAGGGTTCCAGCCGTATACAAGGTCGTTTCGCCAAGGGACATCGTATTCGGCAAAAGCTTCTTGGATCATGGCGTTGGGTGTGGCCCAGTCGAGGTGGAGCGCGGCGCAGAAGGCGACCGGGCCGATGGAACAGTGAGGGGCGATCCGCATATCCTGCGCTTCGGCCATGGCCGCGATTTTTTTGGAGATAAGAAGTCCCCCGCAGTGCGCAGGATCCATCTGCACGATGTCCGCCGCGCGCAACGCGGTCAGCCGATAGAAATCCGGCAGGATATACAACCGTTCTCCGGCAGCGATGGGAAAGGGGAGCGCGGTCTTGACTTCCTTAAGCAAATCGAGACTGTTGGGTGTCACCGGTTCTTCGTACCATGTGGGACAATATTGTGCCAGTCGGCGCCCCATTGGGACGGCGCTGCCGACGGACAGCCTGCCGTGTACTTCGATCATAAGCTGTACCGCCGGTCCCACCCCGTCTCGGATCGCCGCGACGATAGCCTCGGCCTCGTCCATTTCCGGCTCGACCATATCTTTCCACGCCACCCCGAACGGATCGAATTTGAGACCGCGGTATCCTTTGGCAACTGCCTCTTTTGCCCGCTCCGCATACTGCTCCGGGGTGTGTGCTCCCCCGTACCATCCGTTGGCATAGGCAAACAGACGCTCGTGACAGCGTCCGCCAAGAAGGCGGTAGACCGGCTGTCCACAGGCTTTGCCGATCAAATCCCAGCAGGCCGTCTCCACCCCGCTTATGGCCGTCATGACCGTTGATCCGCCCTGATACTGATCTCGGATCATGTGGCCGGCCATCCGTTCCACGTCAAACGGGTCAGCGCCAAGGATACGGTCCTCCACCCACTCATGGAGCATGGTCTGCACCGTCTGTTCCTGCCATTCGAGCGATGCTTCCCCAAGACCAGTAAGTCGGGTGTCCGTCGTCAAACGAACAAACAGATAATTGCGTAGTCCCGCGTTGGTCAGAAAGGTTTCGATTTTGACGATTTTCACGACCGTGCTATTTCCTCTCGAATACGATACGTCCACCGACTACGGTCATCATGATTTTGGCGTCTCGGATGTTTTCCGGCGCTATGGCGGTCAGATCGTGGTCGATCAGGACAAAGTCGGCCCATTTTCCGGGTGTGAGCATTCCTTTGGCGTTTTCTTCGAACGATGCGTAAGCGGCATGGGACGTATAGCCGCGCAGGGCTTCTTCCACCGATATTTTCTGCTCCGGAACCCACCCATCGGGATTTTTGTCGTCCAATGTCCGTCGGGTTACGGCGGCGTAGATGCCTTCGAGGGGTGTAGGCGGCGCGACAAACCAGTCGCTGCCAAGCGCCAATTTGGCCCCGGCGTCGAGCAGGGCGCGAAAAGCATAGGTCGTTTTGATCCGCTCCGGGCCGATGACTTTTTCTGCCCATCTTCCATCGTCTATGGCATGATAGGGCTGCATACTCGGAATGACAGCCGAAGCGCCAAACCGGGTGATATCGCCCGGTGCGATATGTTGCGCGTGTTCGACACGAAAACGCCGGTCTCGCGTCCCGTTTTCCGAGGCGACCCGGTCGAAGATATTGAGCAGGGTATGGATCGCCCGGTCGCCGATGGCGTGGACCATGACGTGAAGACCGGTTTTGTCCGCGCCGGAAATCCATGTGTACAGGTTTTCGGGGGTATTGACAAAAACCCCGCTGTCGTTCGGGGCATCGGTAAACGGGGTCATAAAAGCGGCGGTATGCGAGCCAAGCGATCCGTCTACAAAGCCTTTTAGCCCGCCGATGCGTACCCATGCGTCGCCGCGTCCTTCTGCGGCTACCCGGTCACGTAGTTTCTCCCAGTCGGCAAGCGGGACGACGGCGTAAACCCGCGTGGTAAGCCTGCCTGTATTTTTAGCGCGCAGTACGGCGTCCAGTTCGCTCCATCCGGCCATGTTATGAACGGAGGTTACCCCTTGTTGGGCGACATAGTGCATGGCAGCGTCAAGCGCGCGGTCTTCGAGTTCGGCCGGTGGGGTCGGAACGACGCGCCACACGGCGTCCATGGCGTTGTCTTTGAGGACACCTGTCGGCGATCCGTCCGGCAAACGGACAATGGTTCCACCGGGTACGTCTTTTAATGCGGCGGTGATATCAGCGGCGGTGAGTGCGGCGGAGTTGGCAAGCGCCATGTGACCGTCCAACCGGCTGACCCACACAGGATTGGCCGCGGTGACCGAGTCGATCCAGTCCTTCCGGGGCAGTTCTCCACCCCACAGTTCATGATCCCAGTCGCCCCCCGTGATCCATGCGCCGGCAGGGATCGTCTTGGCAAACGCGGCGATACGAGCGATAAACTCGTCCTGAGTTTTGGCGTCTCGCAGTTGAACGGACGACAACCGGAACCCCCCGTCGATAAAGTGTACATGGGTATCTATAAATCCCGGTGTGACCATCTGTCCTTTTGCGTCTACGAGGCGGGTTTGCTCGCCGGTCAACGCTTCGATCTCCTCGTTCGAACCGACCGAAAGAATACTGTCGCCTTTTACGGCAAGTGCCTCGGCCCATGGACGAGCGGGATCGCCGGTCCATATTCGCGCGTGGGTTACGGCAAGCGTAGCGGGGTCGGAAGGACCACCGCAACCGGAAAGACCGGCCAACAAAAAAACCGGGAGAAAGCGGGAAAAAATTTTTCCAATACGCCGCATGGTGTACCCCTTTGCCCGATTCGAAAACCGCATCTCGATAGCGAAGTTTACCAGTCCGCCACGCTTCCGTCGGTTTCGTAGAAGTATTCGCCGCCGAGTTCTTCTTGATAGACGGCGGTTTGCCGTATCCGTTCTTCGTCGATTTCGAAACCGAGCCCGGGCTTGTCGGGTAAATCGATGTGCCCGTCCTTTACCTTCCAGCTTTCTTTGAGCAACCCGGCGCCCAGTCCCTGATCGATCTGTTCCTGCGCCAAAAAGTTGGGTACGACTGCGTCCACCTGGAGCGAGGCGGACAAGGCTACGGGACCGATGGCGCAGTGTGGCAGGATGTGCATGTAATAGACTTCCGCCATGTTGGCGATTTTTTTGAGTTCGGTGATACCCCCTGAGTGCGAAGTGTCAGGCTGTATGTAGGCGACGGCATGTTTTTCGAACA
The DNA here is from genome assembly GCA_016867335.1 of Candidatus Zixiibacteriota bacterium. Taxonomy (GTDB): domain Bacteria; phylum JAAXHH01; class JAAXHH01; order JAAXHH01; family JAAXHH01; genus VGJU01. The sequence continues at coordinate 16,167 of VGJU01000072.1, forward strand.
CTTCTCGGAAACCCCACCGGGTAAGCAATCTTTCCCCCGTGGCGATCGGAAAGGGAACGTGGTCCGACACCTGTTTGAGCGCATCGACGTTTTCCTGTGGGACGGGTTCTTCGACAAACATGGGCCGCATGCCCTTGATGGCGTGACATACTTCGATGGCCAGTGCGGGTGTCATTTTGCCGTGAAAATCAAACGCCAGTTCCACGCCGGGACCGACCCATTCGCGCATCAGAAAGGCGCGTTCGGCAAATTCGTCGATCATGGCGGGGGGTTCGTGACCGCGCCATTTGCCGCCGGGACCGGATTTGAACGCCGTGTATCCCTGTTTCATGAGCATGTCGAGACGCGCTCTTGCGGCGGCTTTCCCCTCGTCCGTCAGGCTGCCGATGCCCCAGTGGGCATAGACGCGGATACGGTCACGCACGGCTCCGCCCAGCAAGCTGTGTACTGGGACGCCGTAGTATTTGCCGGCAATGTCCCACAGTGCCTGATCGATGCCCGACAGCGCGGTCATCAGCACATTGCCACCCCGGAAAAAGGCGGAACGGTAAATATGCTGCCAGTGGTGTTCGATCTGCAGGGGATTTTTGCCGACAAGGTATTCGGCCAACTCTTCGACAGCGGCATGGACGCTTTGGGGTTTGCCTTCGAGTGTGGTCTCGCCCCACCCCGTGATCTCGGTGTCGGTGACGATTTTGACAAGACGGACACGCGGCATGGGAAAAAATTGTTCGATAGCGACGATTTTCATGCGGGTCTCACCTCTACGGTTTGGCCTTCCTGCGCATACGAAACGTTGGGGAAGATGTCGGCGGCAAGGGCGAGCGAT
>VGJU01000073.1 GCA_016867335.1 Candidatus Zixiibacteriota bacterium
TAATTGCGGACTGTCACGTTCCGGAACATATACCGGTCGCAGTGCTGGATAAACACGCCGCTTACATAGTTGCCGTTAAGTTCCTCGTTGTGTTCCCGGTTGCCGTCGAGTACAAGATTTTCGACGGTCACGTCGTTTACGTATTCCGCTGTCAGAAGGGCAAAGAGCGTGGAGACCGTAGCGCCGCGCGAAGGCCACATATTCTGCGTCAGACGATGGCTCAACGAGATCGTATCGCCGTCTATGGCTGTGATCGTATCCTTGAGTACCATCGTAGGATAGGCTCCCCCCTCGTAATAACACCGGAGTACGATGCCGGCGCCGGGTGTAAACCCTTCCGTATTTTCGACGCGAATCCGGGATTCGTACCAGTCCGAGTCCTGTAACAAACGGGTGGTTGTGGAAGGGGCTTTTTTGAGCACCGTATCCGGCCCCGAACCCCGGATCGTCAGGTTGGGGCGCAGATACAGCGCGTTGCGCAGGGTGTATTCGCCGGGCAGTATGCGGAGGATGCCGCCACCCAGCCGGTGGAGATATTCGACGCCGGCCTGCAAAACCTTATCGTCCGTGCCCCGAAGATCCCCTGTGTCGGGGCCGATGGTGATCGACGGAGCCGCTCGGACGGTCATGGGGCGGTTTTGGGTAGGGTCTTGCGTCATGCGTATCCTTTCGTTCGGATTGGAAAAATGCCGAAAAAACGCCCCGCCACTTGAATCGCGGCAAGGCGGCGACTATCTTGAAGAAGTTTGAGGACGGGAAGGTGAAATTCTGACACGATTCAGCACCGATTTTATCACGAAATAAACCATCGGGCCCAAAGGAAGCAAGACGGAAATCCGGATACCAACCAACGGGAGAGTCTTATGCCAAACACATATCGGGCCGCGGTCATTGGGCTTGGGCGGATGGGTAGCACCTATGACGACGAAGCCACCTACGGGGGGCCGATTTTTCTTCCGTACTGTCATACCCCTACGTATGCGGCCTTTTCGCGTACCGAGTTGGTGGCTGGGGCCGATCCGCATGATGAGCAACGCGCGATTTACGGCGCACGGTGGGGGGTGTCGTCTGCCCACTTGTATGCCGACTATCGTGAGATGTTGGAAAAGGAACGCCCTGACATCGTAAGTGTATGCACGACGGCGCGGGTGCGGTCGCAGATCGTGCAGGACGCGGCGGCTTCGGGAGTAAAGGCGATATGGGCCGAAAAGCCCATTGCGCTTACGCTTGCCGAAGCGGACGCCATGACGACGGCTTGTCGGGCACACGGGACGGCGTTGGCGATCAACTGCGCCCGGAGATGGAATCCGTATTTTCATCTGGTCCGAACGATGATCGACGCGGGCGAGTTGGGCGATATCCTTCAGGTAAACGGGTACGGAGAGTGCGGTCTTTCGCACAACGGCAGCCATCTTATCGACATTGTGCGGTACATGGCAGGCGGGAGTGTAAGTTGGGTCTTTGGCGAGATGGAGTCGGACGAGGCCGCGGCAGGGGAGCAGGATCTGATGGGGAACGGGTATTTGGCGTTTGACAACGGCGTACGTGCCTATATCCGCGGGATGCCTTGCGGGCCAGCTTTCTGGGAGATCGACGTGATCGGGACCAAGGCGCGTTTTCGCTCGGCGTCGGATACTCTGGAAATTGACTATATCGTGCTCCAGTCCGGGGGGCGGTTAGGACGTGACATTCCGGCGCATATTCCGCTTCCGGCGCCGGCGCATTTTCCGTCTACCGGTTTTACGATTCTCGAAGATTTGATCTCTGCGGCCGAAAACGGCCATGCGCCGCGCTGTTCGGGCGATGACGGACGCGAAGCGCTCGAAGTGGCCGTTGCGCTTCGGGAGTCGCATCGCCGGGGCGGCGTCCGGGTGGCGCTTCCTCTTGCTGACCGCAATCTTGGCATTCTTTCGTCGGAAATCCGCAACGACCACACGCCGGCGCGGATTCGTCGGCTTGAAAAGGCAAAAAAAGCCTGAGGGCAACATGGATTCCATAGAAACCGCCTATCTGGAAAAAACGCCCCGATCGAGAGCGGCTTTCGAACGCGCCGGGCGGGTGATGCCGAGCGTCGCCAAAGGGGCATACTATTACGCGCCGTATCCGGTAGTCATAGACCACGCCGAAGGGTGTCATCTGTACGACATCGACGGGAACCGGTATACAGACTTTGCCAACCATCATACGGCGCAGATTCTGGGCCACAGACATCCGGCGGTGCTGGAGGCGGCGGAAGAACAGATGCGCCGAGGTATCGCCGTCGGCGCGCCGACAGGCGTGGAGACCGAGTTGGCGGAAGAGCTTTGCCGGCGTGTACCCTCGCTGGAAAAAGTACGTTTTTGCAATTCGGGAACCGAGGCTACGCTACACGCCATCCGACTAGCGCGCGGTTTTTCGGGGCGTCCCAAAATCGCCAAGTTCGAAGGGGCCTATCATGGGAGTCACGACGCGGTGGAGATCAGTGTGGCGCCCGACGTGACAAAGGCGGGACCGGCGGATGCGCCGCTTCCTGTGCCTACGACAGGCGGCATGTCGCCCCGTGCGGTCGAAGAGATCATCATTTTGCCGTATGACGACGAAACGGCCGTAGAACGGTTGGTTGCCACACACTGGAGCGAACTGGCCTGCGTGCTTTTGGATCCGAGGGCGGGCGTCCTGCCTCCGCGACCGGAATTTGTGCGAGCGGTGCGCGAAATCACCCGGATACACAGCGTCTTGCTCGTTTTTGACGAAATCGTCGGATTTCGTGCCGGAACCGGCGGTATACAGGAAGTATATGGCATTGTTCCGGACCTTTCCACGTATGGAAAAATCGTCGGTGGCGGGTTTCCGGTAGGCGCTTTCGGGGGGCGGAAAGACATCATGGCGTTACTGGACCCCGCGCAAGGTCCAACGGGGTTTTCACAGAGCGGGACGTTTAGCGCCCATCCCGTCACGATGGCGGCCGGTCTTGCCATGCTCCGCCAGCTTACCCCGGAAGCGTTTGCGCATCTGAACGCTTTGACAGACCGCCTGACCACACGTCTTCAGATGGGATTCGACGATGCCGGTTTTGCGGCACAGATCGTATCTTCGGCATCCGCGTTCAGTGTGTATTTTACGGACCGCGTTCCGCGTACCTACCGCGATCTGGACGCGACGGACAAACGAAATGTGCGGCGCGTGTTTCTAAGTTTGCTTAACCAAGGATATTATCTTAGCGCGGGGCTTGCCATGAATAGCCTGTCGCTGCCTATGACCGAAGCGCATATCGACCGCCTGACTGAGGCTACGATCAAGGCGATCGGAGAGGGGCAATCATGATTACACTTGAAGAAATAAGACAGGCAAAAAACGAATTGCCGCCGGAGGTGGTCTGTACACCCGTAATACGGGCGACCGAACTTTCACGCGAAATCGGGTCGGACATCTTTTTGAAGTTGGAAAATTTTCAGACGACCGGCTCCTACAAGGCAAGGGCCGCATATACCCTTCTCAACCGTCTGTCACCGGAGCAGAAACGACGCGGGGCGACCATCTCCTCGTCGGGTAATTTTGCGGCGGCTTTCGCTTGTATGGGCGCCCTGCTGGACATACCCACAACGGTCGTCATGATGAAAAAAACCGCACCTTACAAATCCGAGCGGACACGGCGGTTTGGGGCCGAGGTGGTGTTTTGTGAAAACCGCAATCAGGCCAGATGGGATATGATCGCACAGTTGGAGCGTGAGCGCGGGATAACGGCCATCAACACGTTTGAGGATCCGAATGTATCGCGGGGACATGGTACACTGGGTCTTGAGATCGTCGAGCAGATTCCCGACGCCGATATCGTACTGATTCCCGTCAGTAGTGGAGGGCTTATCGCGGGAGTGGCCACGGCAATCAAGTCAATCCGGCCCGAAACGAGAATCGTCGGCATACAACCGGAAGGTTCTCCGGCGATGTATCGTTCGTTTCATACGGGTTCGCTCTGTGAGGTTCCCGAACCGTCTACGGTTTGTGATGCGCTGGTGGCGGCGCGTCCCGGTCAGCTTCCGTTCGAGCATGTCCGTAGCTATGTAGACGACATGATACTCGTGTCGGACGAAGAGGCGATCTCGGCGGTATGTGTGCTTGCGGAGGGGGCGAAGTGTGTGGCGGAGCCGGGCGGGGCGGTGGGAATAGCCGCGATACGGGCCGGAAAAATCGATGTCCAAGGCAAAAGGGTGGTGGTGTTGATCAGTGGCGGAAATATCGATCCACACCAGTTTGGTGGCTATCTGGCGAGATAGCCTATGTTAGGATGCGGTCGCCGATTTCGTCCGCGGCGTGTTCCCAGTGGTTCAAAGGCGCTTTCCAGTCCCGGTCCTGGGCGCGGTGCAGATAAACCATCTGCGCGTGGTGGTAGAGATAATGCGGGGTGATATGCTGGACGACCCATGCGATGGTAAAAGAGCGAGATGCATTGTCGCTCCATCAGGCTTGCGTCAGTTCCTGATCGTTGCATGAGGCGACCAGATTTCGGATGTACCCTTGAACGGTGGAAAGCGCATGGCGTAGCGCTTCCGCCGAAGCGTTTTCTCCCGGATCGAGCGAAGGCGGATCAAATCCCATCTGGCGCAGATACCACAGGTCTACGCGGATAAGATGACGCATCTGTTCGCCTATGTTGCGGGCTTCCGGCGCAGGACGCCAGCCGAGATGGGTGTCGGAGATGTCGCTCAGGATAGGAACAAGGGGGTGACGGCAGGCGTCGTAAAGGGCGATGAGCGAGACGGTGCGAGACAAGGCTACAACCGGGAGATCAGACGGGGCGTACCGGGAAGCGAGCGATAAATGGCCAGCACGTCCTCGCGTGGGATTTCCAGCTTTATCCACAGATCGGGTTGGAGCGGTTCGCCTGCCAGCACCTTTTGGACATCGGCCACGGCGTTTTCCCACCTATAACGCAGAAATTGTTCCATTTCCTTGTACCAGTTGTCCCGTGACATGGGGCCGGACTGTTTTACGTATAGCGTGATGCCCGGCTCGATTTCATAGATGACGGAAACCAGTTGAACGGCTTCGGTAGAATCCGGTTTGGTCGGTGACGCGGGGGCCGCGGCCGTGGAATCTACCCCCTTTGACATGTCCAGTACCCGGATGGGGATTTTGGGTACGGTGGCTTTTATGATACGCATAGTATTCGGACGCCCTGCGCCGGGGAGTTCCTGACCGGCTTCGCGCATTTTTCGGATCATGGTACTCATCTCGAAACGATCGATGGGAACTTTGCGGAGCGTGACGCCCTTTACTTCGAGCAGCAAGGCGTTTTGACGCATATCGAGTGTAAGATAGATCGAGTCGAGTTGCGCCGCTTCCAGCCGTGCTTGCCAAAACCGTTGTTCTTTCATCAGGTTGTCGGTAACGCTTACGCTGTCTTTTGGGTCCGTTTGTGAATCGGCAAAGGCTATCCCAGAGGTGGCACTAAGACTTACCTCCGGGACGGAGTGAGTAAGCGAAAGCACCGGCTGGAAGACCAACTCCCACAGTACGACGGCGGACGGTCCGAGCAGCAAAACAAGAAGCAGGATGCGGCGGATCGTTCTTCCGGGGCCCTTTTTACGGGGCTTATTAGGTCGATTGGCGTATTTTTCCATCAGTATATAAACACCTTGCTTCCTTCCGCCATGGACTGGTAGACGACACGCAGGTCTTCGTCGCCAAGACGGACACACCCGTGGGTTACCGGCATGCCCAACTGGCGTTTGTATAGCGTACCATGAATAAGATATCCGTCACCAAGCGCAAGAGCATATTCGCCGAGTACGCCGCTTTCGAAGCGTTCGGGGGCATTTCGAGGGGGTACGGGAAGTCCTTCTTCGATAAACGCCCAGTCGGGTTTGTGCCATACCGGTGCTTTTTTCTTGTTGAGGACGGTCAACATCCCACGAGGCGTGGAAAATAGCCACTCCCGTTTATCCGGGCTTTTAAGCAACACATAGCTTCCGGTCGAGCATATTCCTTGATGTCGAAGCACCAGCCCATCCATAATCTGAAACCGGTTGGTCGAGGTATCGACGATCAAATACGAGGACTTTGGCGTCATGCTTTCGTATTTGGTCTGTAACGCCATAGTCCTTTTTCGGAGTTTTTCTATAGGGATCGAGACGGCTGTGGCGGTGTCGGGAAGGGCGGGAGACGGCGTCGCCATGTAATACAACAGGCTGTTGCGCAGCTCAGGCGCTCCGATAAAGGCTCCGCCAGCCATACCGGCCCCGAGGATGGTTGCCAACAGAACGAGCAATACGGTCTTGATCATAGAGTTACCCGCCTTGCAGGGTTTTTCTTTTGGCTTCGCTGGCTCCGTTGTTATTAGAGGTCAGCGTAGTAGGCCGTTCAAATGCGCCGATGATGGTAACAGGCGTGCCGACACCGGCCAATTTGAAAACCACATCCATTTCGTTGTTTCGCAACGCCACGCATCCGTCGGTCCAGTCGTCCCCTCTGCCTCCGGAGCCATGGACTTCGATCAAATTGCCGATCCGAGCGGAGCGTGGCAGACGTCCTGCAGCTTTGGCCGCCTGAAATCGGTTTTTATCGTCTCCGTTCGGATAGTTTATTTCGAGCGCCCTGTAGTACTTCGTCTGTCCGTGTCCCTTTTTCTTAGTGACCAGATATTTGCCTTCGGGTGTTTTTCGATCTCCCTGTCGCTGTTTGCTACCGATCCAGTAAGGGCCGAGTTCGACGGAAAACGAATGTTTGAGCACGCCGGCCACATAGACCATACAGCGTCTCTCTACTTTATCTACTACCAAGGCGGTAGTTTTGTTGCGTTCCGACCATGCAATTGTTTCTGCGGCCCATTGACGCCATTTGGGCATCTGGCTCAGATATTCCTGTACAAAAGCATCGAGATCGTTTTGGGACTGATGAAGAGTGGTCGAAGCCCGGTCGATTTTTTCTTTGGCAGTAAAATAGTCCATCCGGGTTAGCGCGATTTCCGTTTCCTTAAGCAAGAGTTCCGCTTCGACCAGTGTGGAAAATACGGTTTTTCCACTGGGAAGAATAGCCGGATTTATACGGAGATCGCGGATGCGCTGACGAACTGCAATGACTTGAGTAAAAATGAGATGGTTAAGCGAGTCTTGGACCGCGTATGACCGAATGGTCGCTCGTCGTGCCAGTTCGAGACCGGCTTGGGCCGTGTCCGAAACCGTTTGATAATTACGCAGGAAGGACCATTCGGTATTTTCCTGACGCCACTGGCGCATGGCTTCGGTGTGTATGGCTTCGGCGGCGGCCAGCATGTCCGGAGTGTAAAGATGGGCGCGAGCCAGACGGGCGCGGCTCAGACTCTGTTGAAGATATTCGATTTTTCCGATAGGGGGTTTGGGAGTTAAAAAGTAGAGGGCTACAAAAACGAGAAGGCTAACGAAGGCTGCTCCGATAGCGATCTTAAGCAAGACTCGCTTCATGGTGTCGGTATCCTGTGGAGAGAGGTACCTGTTTTGATAAAAAAACCCCTCGATCTACGGAGGGCCGTGTACGGACCAGGCAGATCGAGGGGCGACACTACGGATTACCCGCGGCTGAGGCCTTGCTTCTTGGCAATGGCGTCATTGAGTTCCTGGATAATCTGATTGGTCTTGTCCAGACCGGCTTTGAGGCGGTCACGGGCAGGCAGCCACTGATTGTTGGCCGTCATGCCGTCGGCTTCCGTGATACCGGCTTCGACCGACATGAGGTCGTTTTTGATGGCTTCGAGGGCTTCTTTGGACTCTTTACCCTTCGGAGCCTTGGCGAGCAGTTCGTTCGCCGTCGTCAGCGCCGTCTGGGTATCGGTCTTCAACTGAGCCACTTCGGCCATGACCTTTTGCTTGTTTTCGGCAGCCAGTGTCCCGGACTGCTTGGCACCCGCGGAGGCGCTCTTCAGCAGCACGGAGGCCCGGTCGTAATTACGGAACAATACAAACTTGGCGTTCTGAGTTTCGATTTCCGCGTTAGCCGCGTTCAGCGAGTCGGACGCGGCCTGGAATTCCGCCGTAGCGTACGTCTCTGCCTCGGCCGTTTTGGCCGCTTCGATGTCGGCCTTAGCCGCATCGACTTCTTGCTGCGGCACTTCGGCGCAAGCGACCAGAAGGCTTACCGCCGCAAAAGCACTCAGAAGCGTAAGAGTCTTCTTGGTTTGCATAAAAAATCTGCCTCCTATGACAGATGTTACGTCCTGCGACGTAATGTGATAAAAAACCGAGGACAATTTTTATCCTCGGAATGACTTGCACAGATCGCGTCCGTGCCTTTTTCTGTTACATTTGACGATAGGTCAAACACTATAATATAAAATTCGAATAAATTGTCAAGCGGATTTTATTGGGGTAATTCTGAATAGCCGAAGAACGATTTTCCCGCGTCAAAACGAGTGCGCAGATCCCCGTTATTCGCCTGACCTGAAATGCCCTGTCATCACCTCCTTGTGTGCGCTACACGGAGCGTTTTTTCCGTTCTTCCGCCCCAGCCGTCTTCGCCGGCACCGATCCGATAAGCGGTATTAAATCCGGCGCCAAATGCTTGAGCAACTGTACTGCAAGACCGCTTGTAAAATGGTACGCCGCCGCCGCCTCACCGGGCACGTATGTGGTTATCGTACCGTAAAATCGGTCTCCGATATAAAAAACAAATGTCGCCGTCCGGTTGATTACCAGCGATTCGTTGGCTTTTTCCTGTTTCCGGGTGATCGTAAACCGGTTGTCACCCGTGCCTGTTTTTCCGCCCACCCGTATCTGCTGCCCATCGGTGTCCGTAAACGTATTCCGGATACGCTGGGCCGTTCCTTTCTCCACGACGCCTGCCATCGCCTCGCGCGCTGCGGCCGCCACCTCAGGCAACAACACGCGCTCCCCTTTTGCCGGAACCGATTTGAGCAAGGTCTCATACGGCGTTCCGGCGGCAAAGTGCAGTTCGGAAAGACGCAACGTAGGCTGCCGAACTCCGTCGTTCAACAAAACACCTACCAACTCCGCCAAAGCAGCAGGACGATCCGCTGAACTCCCTATCGACGTGGCGTACGAGGGAACCAGTGACTCGAATGGATAACCCAGACGCTTCCAGGAACGATGCACCTCCAGAAAGGCTTCTACCTCCAACATGGTGCGAATTCGGCTATCCTGCGCATTTTTGTGCCGTGTCTTGAACAGCCAGTCGTATACCGCCAGACGCTCCGCCCGGCTGGCCTCGATGACCTGTTTTAATCCGGCCTGCGGCTGCTGTCTCAAAAACCACAGCGTCCACAACTCCAACGGGTGAATCCGTGCCAAATATCCCCGGTCCGCCAACGAAAAACTCTCCGGACCATAGCGATCGTACAAGTCCCGAATCGTGCGGTCTCCGATCTCGGCATTCGGAAGCTCCCCCCGGATAAACTCCGCCAAGGCCTCCGAGCCAGCCTCCGGGTTAAGCGTTCGAAAAATCACCGTCAACCGCAACGGTGTTATCTGACGCCCCGACAAGAGCAGTTCGAGCGCCTCTTGAGAGGATTTGCCTTCGTATTTGTTGAAAAACCGCCGCAGAAACGTATTGCCTTCGCGGTCGGCAAACTTCTCAAGATAGACCTGTCGGAGACTGTCTGGACCGCCCTCCATCAACAGCGCCGTCGAACCGGGAACTCGAAACATATAATAATGCACGATGTCGCGCATCATCCGGATAAAGACCAGATTGACCGAGTTGTGAAAAGCATCGCGGACCGTCAGAGCTCCACCGAATTGCTTATTATCAAAATTGCTGAATACGTGAAGCCCGCCACCGGTAAAAAACTTTTCTTTCGGACTGGTCGAATATACCCGGTTTAACGCCGCATCAAGCATGGCCGATAGCGATGTATCCGAGGCCGATGCCAGATATTGGAACGCCCACCGCGTCAAATGATCGCTCGGAGGAGCCGTCGCCGTGCGAAGTTCCTCCGGTGACCAGCCCGCATACTGGCCGTGCAAAAACGAAATCACCTCAAGATACGATACCAAGGTACGCAACTTGGCCGTAGACCCCAACTCTAACTTGGCCCCTTGGTTGATATCCAAGGGTTGATCCAGATTGTCCGCCTGTATACGCAGCCAGTTGGCTTCTTCGCCGCGCTCGTAGAGCGTAAAACTGTAAATCACCTTGTTCAGATCGTTCGAACCGAGCAGTCTATGCCCTAAAAGCCCCGCCGAAGCCGCATAGGCCGGTTCGTCCAGCCGGCCGAGTACTTCCACGATGCGCTCCTGAACGTTGCGATCCAGCGAACTGACGACCGAAACGTCCATCCGATCCAATTCATAAAGCCGTTCCACTCCGAGTTGACTCATCAGATGGGTTCGCACGGCGTTTATGGCCTTGCGCTCGGTAAAAGAGTACGGCTCCGGTCTGGGCGCTTGACGCTTAGGCGTGACTTGCGTCGTCAACAACAGTCGCGCTACGACGGGTGTAAAAACCCCTTCGTCGGCCATCATTCGGATGTATTCGTCCGTCTGCTTCGCCAGCGCTTCGGGTCCGGAAAGCAAATAGGTCGACGGCGCGCGCTGTGCGATAAACAGACTCAACACTTGGCGATACGTTTTTGCCCATGCATACGGATCGTGTTCCAGCGCCTCGTTCTGGGGCAGAAAAAGTAGTGCATTTACCGAGTCGAAATCCGCTCCATACCAGAACCATAACGCATCTCCCAAACCGCTCACTTCGCCATACCCCGGCACGGCGGACAACGGAATCGAGTTCATGTAATCGAGTACGATCTGTCTGCGCGCGTCTACGGTAAACTCTCCCTTGTGGTAGGCGCGTAACGACGCCGAAATCATCTGCATGACCTTATCTCTGGGAGACGAGGTGCGACCGCCCGGAGAATGCCGAAATTTCTCGATCTGTGTCGCCAAGGTGCTGCCACCCGTTACTCTCCAGTTTGGGTTTACCTTGTTGACCATGTAGTCGAACCCAGCCTTGGCCAACCGGTCCCACTCAATGGCCGGATTGCGTGTCGGCGGTCCCGGATCGAGCAGTTCGCGGTTTTCGATAAACAACAGACTGGCGGTGACAAGCGGCGGAATATCCCGGAAGGAGGTATATACCCGTTGCGGATACGCACCGTTGAAAATTTCGGTTCCTCCTTGATCGAGAATGCGAAGCCCCATCTGGCTCTTTTCAGGGTATATGGGAAAAAACCCTTCGTCGATCAGCGAGGCGGCACGCGGCGAAAGACGTGCCTGCGAAGCCACTCGGTAACCGCGTTCCCGCAACCGTCGAACAAACGCAGGCAACTGCACGTATCCCGCTCGCTCGTTGTACGGCCCCGTCTTAGGAAACCGAATAAACGGACTTGCGCCGGGCGCGCTCGTATAGGTAGCCTCCCGCGCAATACGAGAAAAGATGCCGGCCTGAAGCCGCGAAGTATACAGTTCGTAACCCAGACCCGCCAGCAGCCCGGCCAGCAACACAAACACCACAATCCGAAAAATACGGATACGCGGACGACGCACCAATGTCACATTCTGTCTGAGCGCAACAGGAAGCTGTGTCATAGACCCTCTTCGATTAAACCCATTTCCACCCTTGTAGACGGCTCCATCGGAAGAAAGTCACATGACCGTAAAAAAAATACTAAAAAGATAGTATTTCTTTTCAAGCAAAACGGTTTTAGTTATGCTCCACACTCGGTAAGAACGGGGTGTAAAGACCACTATCCCGTTCTTACCCTTGATCGCCTGATATTCAGGCAATCCAAAATCCAAAATCTGTATCAGAAAGGAACCCATTATGTCCCCCCTTTCCATCCCGTGGCGACCCCGGGTGCTGATGCAGGGACGCGTGTTCCGTCTGCCCGTAACGGCGGACCAAGATGATGTCTCGCTCGATGCTCCCGGAATCCCGGTGATCGATTCTCGCTGGGATGCCCGCGATTCGGCCCGGTATTTCTATCTGCGTTCCCCCGGCGAACCCGGAGACTATACCCTTACCACCCGGCAAGCGGACCGAGCCGTTTCCGTGGTCGTTCAGGTACGAACCTTAAACCAGTTGCGTACCTTTCATACATACAACGGCGCCGTATGGCCACGCCGATGGCCGCTTTACGGAGACTGGGAGTCGGTCAAAGCCCGCCAGACCCTTCAGGACATGCCGCGTCCTAAGGCCATAGCCGCGGGTCCCCTGCGTTGGTGGGCCAGCCAGCCGGACAACGTGCTCTGGCGTCAGTTTCCGTATCCGGAATTTCCACAGGCACACTTTGTCAACGTCACCCAGGGATGCCCCCGGTGCGGAACCGCCATCTTTCGATATGGCGGATTCTATCCTTGGAAACGCAACCATCTGCCGCTCGACTTTCGGTCCGTTTGTCCTTCGTGTCAGGCGGTTTTTCCGGACAACGACATCCTCGACGACGACTACACGAGCGGCAAAGCGCCGGACGACGGATTTGGCTATTTCGACACCGAAGGGCATATCTATCTGTTTGCCGCCACGTATCATCGTGATCAGTTGATGCGGTTTGATAGAGGCATGCAACTGCTGACCGCCTCCCTGCGCACGGGCCCGTTTGATCTCGACGTTGCGCGTCGTCTTGCCGTGATGCTTGTTCGCTACGCCGTCGATATCCTTTACGTAGCCGCGGCCCCTCAGTTCCGGTACGGCCCTTCGATGGGTACGGAACAACCGTGGCACTGGGGGCAACCCGACTGGTCCGACGATCCGGATCCGGTGGCCAGCCTCAAAGCCAAAGGGATGCGGAGATACTGTATCGATATCCCCTATGTCTGCGAAACGCTGGCTCTGGCCTACGATACGATTTGGCCGCTGATCCGAAACGACCAGGAAATCGCGGACCGCGCGCAGACGCTCGGCGCGCCGGTACAAAATCCCGGAGACGTAGTTTGTCTTATCGAAGAGATGCTGGCCTGTCAGTTACAGTGTATCATGGACCGCGGCGCGCGGAGCAACCTGCCGAGTGAAAGCATGGGCGCGCTCGTCTTGCTTCGTGGGCTGGATCGACCCGATGCCGGCCCCGTTATGGATTGGCTCTATGACGAAGGTCCGGATCGGCTACGTGTGTTCTGCACAAACGATTTTCTGCCCGACGGCGCGCCGCCGGAAGCCACGGGTGGGTACAACGGAATTCACACTATGGGGCTTTTCGCGCTCGAATACCATCTCCGGCATCTGCGCCGCCAACACCCCGACGCCTACCCCGTCTCTCGCTATCCATCGCTGGTAGACGATCCTCGCGCCGCCCGTGTGGCGCGTCAGCCACACGAAATGACCGTGCTTGGCAAGTCGTGGTTTCAGTACGGAGACGGCGGCGCGCCGGGTAGTATGGCGCTACACGGTCAAGCCGTTGGCGCGCTGTCCACGCTGCGGTTTGAAGAACCCGTTCTCCTGCCAGGACTTGACGCCTACACGATAGACCGCGCCGCCGATTTTACGGCCGATCCCATCGTTGCCGACATCCGGGAGGCCGCCATCCGCAAAATCCCCCGCCGTATCGGAACCACGCTCCACGACGGGGTGGGCATCGCCATACTCAGAACGCAAGAGACGCCGGAACGCGCGGCGCTTGCCGTCTCCTACGGCGATGTGACCGTCCACCGCCACATGGACTTGCTCGACGTCCAGCTTTTTGCCTTCGACCGTCCGTTTCTTACCGATCTCGGCTACCCGCAGTCATGGGCGACGATCCGGAAATGGGAAGGCCATTGGGCTACACACAACACGGTCTGGGCCGTCATGCCCGGCGCAGCCCCCCCCAGCGTGGCAGGACGCGGTCGCCTGATCCGAACGCTTTTTACCGACGGGTTACAGATACTCGACCTTGAAGCCGAACGCCGCGTATGGGATGCCGAACATCGCCGTTGGGCACGCCCCGGTGGTCTATTCCGAAGACTCATCGCCCTTGTGGAGACCGACGGCGCGGGGGTTGCCGTGATCGACTTGTCGCGCATCCGGGGCGGAACCGAACACTGGCGCGTCTGCCGGGGGCTTCAGGGATCGTTCGACACCACCGGTCCCTTCTTCGTACCACGCCCCGGAACCGCCGCCGGACCGGACGGACGGCGTGGCGACGTCGAATCGCTCGCCGTACCCGACTATGCCGGGCTTGCATGCATGGACGACATTTCGACGGCTGCCGCGCCGTCCGCGTGGCAAGGTACATGGACCTCGCGTATAGAACCGGCCGTCCATCTCGATCTATATCAGATCGGCGTCAATCCTTCGACCGAACTTATGAACGCCCGGTCCACCGCCATGATGGGTACTCCGGAGGAGTCCGCCTATGTGTTCCGAACTTTGTTGTGGCGGCGCAACCCGTTGAATGAACGCGACACCACCCGGGTCGATCTCGTGATGGAACCGCGTGTCGGAGCGGCGACATTGGCCGGCGTATCCGCCATCGCCGCCGTACAGGGCGATCCATACGCCACGGGCGTAGCGCTGTCCACCCGCAACGGAAAACGCATCACGGTGTATTGGTCGCCGGAAGGCCGCGAAGACGCAGAAACCGGTTTTGCCGACGGGACCACGATGACCGGACCGCTTGCGGCGGTCGTCGACGACCGGATCATGACGACCGGCGTATCTCGTGTCGTCCGAAACGGTACGACATATACAACGCGTGGGGTGAAAACAGGGCGTATTACGGCGCTTTCACGGATGGAGCGAACGATAGAAACGGAAGGTCTCGACGGTATTTCGGCTGGCGATCGCATCCTGATCAATCCCGACGGGCGGGGGCATAACTATGGAGTGGAAAGGGCGGAGACGTTGCCCGATGGCCGTCTTCGACTGACGCTCGACGTGGTGTCGGTGTTGGGAAGGGCCAATGTGTTGTCGTACGATGAGGATGTGATTGAACTTGGTACGACCATTATGGCACGGACCGGCAATCTGGACGGCACGCGTCTGCTCTCGGAAACGACGGAGCTATGGGCGGAAATCGAAGAAGCCGGTAACACAGAGCCGGAACATACGACGATCCGGCTCAAACCGGGCAAACGGACCGTACAGTTCGTTCCTGGCGACGCTGTGTGCGTGGTGGACTACGTGGAAGGCGATACGGTACGTTTTGAGCCTACGGAAGAGGCTTGAAGACTAAAGAACGACACGTTGGGGTAGGAAATGGTTTATTCCACCGATTTTTTGAGCAGCCATACATAACCGGGGCTTATCCACATAAGGCGTTTCAGCGCAAACGCCGCCAGCGTAGTCCGGACGCCGGGAGCGATCATATAGCCCGCATGGTATCGTTCCGGTTCGCGAATGATGCGCAACGTGTAGTCGCATATTTCGAAACGTCGTGCCAGCCACTTGAGACCCCAGTACGAATACAATTTTTCTTCGTACCGGTTGGCGCGCCCGGCCAACCGCACATAAGGATGGGCAAGCGCACGGGGCACGACCGAAAGCAGGGGCAGGTCGTGGTGGGGTTCGATCCATCTCAGCCGGTTGGTCGCCGCGAAATAACAGACACCGCCCGGTCTGAGTACCCGGTATATCTCGCTCATCATCTTTTCCGGATCGGGGACGTGCTCGTAGACCTGCGTACTGATCGCCACGTCGAACGACCGGTCCGGAAAGGCAAGATCAAGCGCGCTTCCCGTTTCAAACCGGAGATTTTCGCGCGCATAGGTTTTTTGCGCATCCCGGATAGCTTCCTCGTCTATGTCGATACCGACGACCGAACGTAGCCGACCGGCCAGACTGTCGCTGATGATGCCCGCCGAGGCGCCGATGTCCAGCGCGTCGAGATGCTTCAGTCCTTCCGCGCCAAAGTGATCTTCGAGCACTGCCAGAAGCGTCCGGGCTTTGCGCTCGCGTCCCTCTACGTCGTATGCTGTCTCCCCAGCGTCCAAGGTATCTTTGTTGGGTATGTTTTCCATGAAGATCAATTCCCGAAAACGGGTGATGCGATCTCTTCGAAATGTTGTTCCCGGTCTTCGCCGTGAACAAGGATGGCCGTATAGCGTTTTCCGTGTGAATTGAGTTTTACCTGCCGTACGGAAGTGGGGATGTAGCGGAGCGTCAGGCCACATCGTCGGCGTGTGGAGGGGTTGGGCAGACTGCCGTGTACGAGCATCCCGTGGTGAAGCGACATTTCTCCCGCCCGGAGTACCATATCGACGGCACGCGCCTCGTCTTCCGGAGTCATCGTCAGTTCCTGATTGATGCTGAGCAGATTGCCTTCACGTTCCGATTTTCCGTGTTCGTGTATACCTGTTGTGTGTGTACCGGGAATGACCTGCATACAGCCGTTTTCGGTATCGCTGTCGTCGATGGCCAGCCATGCCGTAAGCGCGTCGGGCGGCTCCAGTCCCCAGTAGGTAACGTCTTGATGCCACGCGACAAACCGGTGGCTTGGTCCGTATTTGCAAAAAAAATGCGTACCCAACAGCAGGATGTTTGGACCTATGATCGAGGAGATGCTGTCGAGAATGCGGGGATCGCGGGCAATGTCCCATACGAACGAACGATCCAGATGCCGGTCCAGTAGTCCGATCTGGCTTTTTTCACGGCCTTCTTCTGCTTCGAGTCGGTCGAATTCGGCGCGTATCCGTACGATTTCCTCCGCTTCCATCACGGGAATAGGGCTGAGATAGCCTTTGCGGGAAAACGTTGCAATCTGTTGCGGGGTCAGTTTCATTTTTTCCTTCCAACGGCGGAACCCCCTCAGCTTGGTGCGGGGGGTTGATTACAAACCTTTATCGCCTACCCGTAAATTCCTAACCGAAAATCCCTGCATCGCACTGCGCTATTCGCGGAACGGGAAATCAATCGGATCTCCCCTCTTAAACAAATATCTTGCTTTTGACCTCAGCCGTCAAGCGGGTACCCAAATACTGAAAATTCCTCACTAACGATGATCGCAGACCGTGGTTTTCGGATTTCACCGCCGAGAGAGGGTTCAAAGTTGACCCACCAGACTTCACCTCGTTGCATC
>VGJU01000074.1 GCA_016867335.1 Candidatus Zixiibacteriota bacterium
CGAAAACGAATCCGAAAGCCAACGCCACGCGCCACAGTCCTATTTCTTTGCACAGTTCGTTTCGCGCCGTCTCCTTCTTTTCCACAGCGGTAACCGCCTGCCGGATGGCCGAACACATCACCCCACGTCCGCTCATGTCGGCCATGCCGCCAGGTGACAAAAGCAGACACCAGTTGATCGCAAATCCCATGTAGATCAGGTGGTTGACACCTGTTTCCCGACACAGCGCCATCAACTGATGTCCGTTTTCGGCAACACCCTCGTCGCCTGTCGGGCACGCCTGTAGAGCAAAATCCAGTCGCGCGAACCCCTTTTTTACGTCCTCCGCATTGTGCGACCCCACAAAAACCCGTTCGGACCGAAACCGGCGCAACCGTTCCAGCGTCGGGTCCGCCTCTACACGTTCCGGCGGGGCAGGTGACGGCCCTGCAAGCGTGACGGCCCGTCGGTAGCCGGGGTACGTCTTGTAGTAGTCGCCACTTCCGACTACGTGAAACAGGGGAAACGACGATCTGCGTATGTCGGCCAGCAAGGAAGGAAAGACATCACGGCAGATCGCATCTGCACGCGGGATATACTCGACCGCCCGATGCCATCCCGGAAATTCGGCACGGGTTCCGGCATCCCATGCATGCATGACCACAAATCCGGTGTGTCGCACACCCAGTTCTATCTCTTCCTTTTTCCAGCCGCCGTATCCTTCTCCCGGCACTTCTCTCGAAAAATCGGCATCGAACTGCTGATAAAAGCAAGCGGGAATGTTTACGATATTCATGTGTTACCTTCCACCGGGTTGTACCGGAAAATCCGTTTTGCCCGTTCGGAAAGAAGGTTTTTACACGCCCACGGAATAACGGGCAAATGGGTCAGATGGTCGGGTAAACCGTGAAGTTGACGAAAATACACAAGCGAAATCATGGTTCGCACGATATCCGTCCGGTTGGGCGTACCTCTGTGCCACACCCGCATATCACGCAACACGATAGCACCGGTAGGCACGTTGAGCCGCACGGACGGCATTTCGGCGGCACGGCGTTCCAGCGTCTCCAAAGGCGAAGAACCGATGCTGGCATCCACGATGAGATGGCTGCCCGGCCACACTTCCGTGCTTCCGTTTTCTTCGGTAAAATCGACCACCGGGATGTTGAGCACCATAAGACTCGGTGGCAACACTACGGGCACTTCAGGAAACAGATGTTTCGTGTCGCTGTGCCCATGCTGCATCCCAGCGCCCGGCCACGAAGTGTTGGTGTGGTAAGGCAGCATCGCCCAGAGATCTTCACCCAT
Source organism: Candidatus Zixiibacteriota bacterium (assembly GCA_016867335.1). GTDB lineage: Bacteria > JAAXHH01 > JAAXHH01 > JAAXHH01 > JAAXHH01 > VGJU01. Next base: position 1,288 of record VGJU01000074.1, read on the forward strand.
GACCGATTCCATGATCTGAAGCCCTATCGGATTTTCGACGATAAGCGGGTCGAAAAACGGCATACACAGCGGTGCATGACATCCACCCCGCCTGTCGGTGCTTGCGGCCCCATCCGGCTCGACACGCGCCAGTTCTTTGTCAAACGCCTCCCGTATACCCACCAGCCAGTCCAGCGATAGCACGTTTTCCAGCACCACGTACCCAGCCTGTCTCAACCTAAGCTGTGCAGCGGCGAGGCGGTCGGCGGACAGACGTCCCTCACGACGTTCTTCTACGGAAATGTCCATAAAGGCGTTCTCCGGTTTGTAGGTTGCATTTATGCCAACACCCCGTATATTCTTCGACAGATCGCTACGGCGACCGTTCACATCGATAACCCGTCAGGCCATGATGCGGCTTGCCATGAAAACTGCTGGAAACACAAAAAGTCTAATCTTGTCTCTCTTGGATGGCCGATCCGAAAGCCTATAAGGAGCGTGTATGCCCGATACGCTTACGATAATCGACAACAGAACCGGCAAACAGTACGAAGTCCCCATCCTATACGGTACGTATCCGCTTTACGGAGCCGCGATTCGTACGACCGATCTTCGCCAGATCGGTGTATCGGGCGAAGATTTCGGTCTGTTAGGTTATGATCCCGCCTTTACCAACACGGCCTCCTGCAAAAGCCGGATTACTTTTATAGACGGCGAACGGGGTATTCTGCGATACTGCGGTTACCCGATCGAAGAACTAGCCGAAAAAAGTTCGTTTCTGGAAGTGGCCTATCTGGTGCTTCACGGCGAACTACCTACGCAAAAGGAGTTGGACGGGTGGTCGTGGAACGTCATCCATCACTCTTTTGTCCATGAAAACATCAAAAAATTTATGGACGGGTTTCGGTATGACGCCCATCCGATGGGTATTCTCATCAGCACAGTGGCGGCGCTTTCCACGTTTTATCCCGAATCCAAGGATATCCGGAACCAGCAAGGGCGGCGCGAGCAAATATATCGACTCATCGCCAAAATGCCTACCATTGCGGCATTGGCTTTCCGTCATACCATGGGATATCCGTATACATATCCCGACAACGATCTGAGCTATTGCGGCAATTTTCTCAACATGATGTTCAAGATGACCGAATTGAGATACACCCCCGACCCGGTGCTGGAAAAGGCGCTCGACATCCTGTTTATTCTCCATGCCGACCACGAGCAGAATTGCAGCACGAGCGCGATGCGGGGGGTCGGCAGTTCTCTCCCCGATCCCTACGTTTCGGTAGCCGCGGCGACGGCCGGGCTGTACGGACCGCTTCACGGCGGGGCCAACGAGCAGGTGCTGCGCATGCTGCAGGAAATCGGCAGCGTAGACCGTATTCCCGGTTATATTCGGCAGGTCAAGGAAGGGGTGTTTCGATTGATGGGGTTTGGACACCGATTATACAAAAACTACGATCCCCGTGCCAGAATTCTCAGAGAAATGACCCACAAGGTGCTGGAACGAACCGGAAGCAGTCCATTGCTCGACATAGCCATGGAACTGGAACGGATCGCCTTGGAAGACGAGTATTTTATCACCAGACTCCTGTATCCGAACGTCGATTTTTATTCCGGCATCATCTATCAGGCCATGGGGTTTCCGGTAGATATGTTTCCGGTGCTTTTCGCCATTCCCCGCACCGCCGGATGGCTGGCCCAATGGTCCGAGATGCTCGACGACACGGAACAAAAGATCGCACGCCCCCGTCAGGTATACATCGGCCCGGATACGCGGCCCTATCTGCCCATAGACCGCAGGTAATCGGTTATAGCAAAGCGCAATCGTGGCAACCAGAGATCCCGCGTCATCGGCTTACCCATTTATAGGCCCCCCGGCTGTTGCCCGCCATGACTTTTTCCAGCGCTTCCGTGCCCTTTTGTTCGAAATAGGCCACTGCGATGCGCTGGATGCTGGCATATTCCGCAAAACGCCACGACACCGGCCAGTTGCTACCGTACACCAGGCGATCTGTACCAAATACCTTCCAGAGCACGTCTATGATAGGCGCGTAGTACGCTGGATCCGCACACGCAGGTTTTTGTCCGGTCAATTCCGCCATCCCCGAAACCTTGCAAAACACATTTGGATAACGCGCGATATCCCGTATGCCGTCCACCCACTCCGGGTCGGGCGCGCCGCCCGTGACGGGCACGAGCGCCACATGGTTCAGCACGATACGCAAGTCCGGAAACACCTGTGCCCAGCCGGCTGCGTCGTGAAGCGTTTTGCCGCCGATATGCAGATCCACCGATAGATCAAGCGCCGCAAGCTCCTCACAGGCGGATAGATAGCGCTCGTCCCCCCAATCCTGTACCCCGACCCGAATCCCCCGAAACAGCGGATGGGCGGCAAATCGGGCAAGATGAGTGGAAAAATTGGGATCGGGCGGCTCAAGGTGGCCGACCAATCCTACCAAAAACGGATCGTTTTCTGCAAGATCGAGCACCCATCGATTGTCTTCGACCCATGCGCTGGCTTCGACCACCACCGTTCCGGTTACGCCTTCGGGAACGGCGACCGCCTTATAGTGCTCCGGAAGTGTGGTTCGATACAGAAATGTATCGTCCGGCCTGGGCCACGGAACCCCTTCGGGACGTGTCGGGTCGTAAAAATGGGTATGCGTGTCGATGATCATAAAGTTTTGCCTTCCTCCTGATGATTGTGCATAACCTGTCGAACCATATCGACCATTTCCTTGATGCGATAGGGTTTGGCCATCCGGTCTACAAATCCGTGTTCAAGATAATTTACCATGAGCGGATCGTTGGCATAACCGCTCGAAACGATGACCTGGGCTGTCGGGTCTATCTTCCGGAGGACGGGCATGGTTTCTCTGCCGCCCATGCCCCCCGGAATCGTCAGGTCCATCACCACCACATCAAAACGGACATCGGTGTCAAATGCCTGTCCGTGCGCTTCTATCGCTTTCTCCCCGTCGGATACGCACGTCACCTCGTAGCCAAACTGAGAAAGCCCCTCTTGCGCCAGTCTCCGTATGATGACCTCGTAGTCCATAACCAGTACGCGGCCTTGTGTCGTCTTTGCATACGGCGGCGGGGGAACCGACACCGTCTGCAATTCCGTTTCGGGCCGTAAAACCGTATCGGGACGTGCCGGGAGGAAAAATCGAACGTAGCGCCGTGCCCCGGCAAGGACGACGCAATAATAGCGCCCTCATGTTACTGAATAATGGCAAAGGTCGAGGTAAGCCCCAACCCCGTTCCCGCCGCTTTAGTAGTAAAATAGGGATCGAAAATTTTGTCTCTTATTTCCGAAGAAAAACCGGTTCCCGTATCTCGCACCGAGATACGCCCGTAGGGGCCAGGCGGCAGATAAATGCCGAGCGGCTGTGATTCGGATTCGATTTTTTCGTTTACACCCGTTATGGTGATGGTTCCACCGTGTGGCATGGCCTGTTGGGCGTTGATGATGAGGTTTTGGAGCACTTGCGTAATCTGTCCGGCGTCTATGTCGGAAGGCCATAGATCGGGAGCAAGCTCCCATACGCGTTCTATAGCGGCATCTGCCGGGATGAGCGCGGCAGCGGCGTATAGAACGCTGGAGACCGACTGGACTTCCTTTACCAGCACGCCGCCTCGGGCAAAACCCATCAACTGCTGGGTAAGCGTCCGAGTGTGCAGCGCAGCCTCTTCGGCAAGCCCCAGTTGTTCATAACTCTGCGTGCCGGGTTGGGTTTCCATTTTGACCATGGAAAGATAGCCGAGCACACCGGCCAGCGTATTGTTGAAGTCATGCGCGATACCGGCCGCCATTACGCTGAGCGATTCCAGTTTGCTGATTTTGAGACGTTCTTCTTCTGCCTGGATCCGTTCGGTCGTATCGAGAATCAGCAACAGCGAACCGGAGCGGCGTCCGTTGCGGTCGCGTACCGGGGAAACATGAATTTCGTAATGTCGGGGCGTTTCGCCGGAGATTTCCATCTCTGCGGTCGTCTTGACGGATTCCGGCAAGGGGCCGGAAATCGCCTTACGCCACCCTCCCCACACTTCTGTGGCAAATTGACCAATGGCTTGATCCACAGTCTTGCCGATCATCTGCTGGGCCGCCACGTTGAGATCTACGATATGGCCTCTCGTATCCAGCACCACGACCCCGTCGCGCATACTGTCGATGACGGCCTCACGGGCTACGGGAACCAAGTCGAGCAGACGATATCGGAACAGTCCCCATGCCAGCGACGTATTGGCGATGCAAAGCCCCAGCGGTGTAAGCATGATATAGGGTAGTGGAAGCCGGTCGTAGGTCAGTTGGATCATATTGGCGATCCATGGCGCCAGCGCGGCAATAGCCAGGGTGGCCACTTGGCCCCGATACATGTGGGGATAGGAACGGATCAGTTCACGGATCATCAAAATAGAACCGATCGACATCATGGAATAGGTGACAGCGACGTGTAACCAGTATCCGATGCCAAAAGTAGAATGATGCACGGGGAAAGGCCACTCGTAGGTCAGCCAGTTTTCGGTTCGCATCAGTCCATGCCATGGGTCCGTCCACACCATGATCTGGTAGAGCACAGGTTCGATACATAGAAACGCCAGATTTCTACGGGTAAGCCAGCGGTCCCGACCGGTGTATCGCATGGAAAACACCATCAGCGCGGGCGCGATACCTGCATGACCGAGTCCCTGTATATTCGAAATCGCAATGATCGCGTCCATATCGGTCTGATACATGCTGGCAACGGTACACAGCGACCATACAAGACCGCACACATTCATCACGACAAATGGCGTTGCGCCTGTAACCGAGCGACGGCGGACGGCATAGATCGGTGTCAGGACAGCCACAAATGCGGCCACCAAAAGAGGAAGCGAATAAGGCAAGATGGGCAAGAAGGTCAACAGAATCTTTCCCGAAGAATACGAGCCGCGTGGGCTTCGTTGGACAGTTTTGCATACGCTTCGTCGATGGGGATGTCGGCGGCGTTACCCGGTGCGAAACCACAGTCGGGGTTGAGCGCGATACGCTCCGGCGGCAGATGGGCCAGCGCCTTTTCCACTCGTGCGACAATCTCTTCAGGGGTGTCTATATGTTCGCTACGGCAGTCCACGCAGCCAAGTCCTACCGACGCATGTTCGGGCAGTTCACGCAATACGGTCAGATCCCCTGCTACCGGAATGGTAAATTCCATGACATACTGGTGGAAGCGGAGACGTTTGAGCGCCGGCAGAATAGGACCGTACCCTCCTTCTCCCACCCACCCAGCACGACCTCGGTTGCGTCGGCACAGATGGATGGCCAGTGTAACCCCATCCACCCCGGAAACGATATCGTTCAAAAGCCCTACGCAATAGTCCGCTTCCCGGTCGGGATCGTCGTACTGACTCCGCACACGCTCATCCACAAACAGACAAAGATGGGGATCGTCAAACTGGACCACATCGACACCGGTGTCTTGGAGGGCAAGCAGTTCGCCGCGCAACACGGGTACAAGTGCTTCCATAAACGAGGTCCGGGTGGGGTAGGCCTTGCGCGAATGTTCGGGATGCCACATGCGCTGGCCAAGCAGATAGGGTGAAGGAAGCGCCGTTTTGGTTTTTCGCGTCGTGTGTGTTTTTAGAAAACGGGCTTCGCGTGCCACAAGCCCCGGCGCGCGTGGCGTCATCGGCGCAGTGACGGTATGCCAGTAACGTCCATCTACCAGCGTTTGCTCGAATCCATCCATAATCTCGGCGATAATGCCGATATACGAAAGTCGTCGCCATTCTCCATCGGAGATGATGTCGATGCCCGCCGCCTCTTGCATCGACACGATATAGGCTACCGCCGCGTCGAGTTGTCGCTGAAACTCCTCCTCCCGCATGACACGCCGCTGTTCCGGCGCAAGCAGGTCTCTTACAAACTGTGAACGCGGCATACTGCCTACCACACTGGTAAGAAAGGGCATATTCACATTCATCGGGTGCTGTCCGTTCTCCATGTTTGTTGCGCTAAATGATAGTCTTCGGTGGTGTCGATCTCCATATAGTCCCCCTCGGTCGGTACAATATCGATCAAAACTTCGTCTTCGAGCATTTCTTGAAAAAGTTCGATCAGATACGCCTTCTGAAACGAGACTGCGGAGCGAAAAGTCCCTTCCGCGTACGTTTCCTTTGCCCGGTGAAAATACGAACGAAACAGACGGGCGCCGGCAGGGGTAAACCGGGCTACACCGATGTACTCTCCGTGTGCCTCTTCGGAACGGATGTGCCGCCCGATCTCGAAAAGCCGACCACCGTCGGTCACGACCTTTTCAGCGTCGTGTTCGGGGTGCTGGGTACGAGTGGTATACCGTTCGCGCCATGCGGTATCCACCGCAAGTGCAATATCGGCAGGGCTGTCGAGCAATCGGCGAACGATAGAAGGCCGGTACAGTATGTCTGCATACGAACAGACAAACCCGTCTTCCATCGCCGGTTCGGCGTAAAAGAGAGACGCAAGGATGTTGTTTCGCTCCCATGCGTCGTTGTGAAAATACCGGAGATGCGGATATTCGGCTTGTACCCGGTCGATTCGATACCCGCCGACAAAGGCAAGACGTTCGATCCCACCGTGTCTAAAGGCCTCGAGCGCCCAGTCGAGGATGCGGCGTCCGCCGATCACTGCAAAACATTTGGGGTCGTCTTCGGTTAGCGGCATCAACCGCCGTCCCCGACCCGCTCCAATGATGATACCGTACATCCGACCTCCGGAAGAAGCGTAAAGGGTGCGGTGAGAAGAGAACGGTCCTTTTCGATGGTCGAAGATCGTTACACTGCCAGAAGAAAAAGAGTGAACTGGGCGGTGGTCAGCGTTCCGTTTCGGCGCGCAGCGCCTCTTCCTCGACCCGTATCCGGCGGCGCAACACCAGCGCGTTTGCCGAGGATGCCGCAACCGTCGTAAGGTAGGCGTCAAACATGAGCGGAAGCGCCAGAAGTTCGACGACCACTGCCACATAGTTAGGATGCGCTACAAAACGGTATGGACCGGTTTTTACGCGCCGCATCCCCGATACCACGAATATGCGTGTGTTCCAGTATTTTCCAAGCGAGACGATGGCCCAATATCGGACGATTTGCGCGATCAGATAAAGCCCCAACCAGAAAAAAAACTGAGGACTTGGACCCGATGAACGGAGATGGACCTCAACGGGCAGGGCTATAAAAAACCCGACATGAAGACAGACTACCCAGCGGTAATGATCTTTTCCTGCTTCGTACCCGCCTTCGGCCTGCACCATACGGGTATGACGCCGAGCCAACCACAGTTCCGACAGTCGCTGAAAAATCGCGGTCAGGTATACCAGCCAGAAAACGCTTTCCATCTGTTGAGTCTCTTCGCCCCCTGTCGGTAGACGCATCGCTATGCGTCCGCTTCACTGCGGCCATCGGAGCAGCAGCATTTCGGCGCTAAACCCCGGTCCCATCGCCGACGCCAGCCCGAATGCGTCACCCGCGTCCTTTAGTTGATCCATGAAACGTTTCATAATAAACAACACGGTAGGCGAGGACATGTTTCCGTACTCGCGCAACACCGTGCGGGTGTGTCCCACTTGTTCCTCGCTCAGACCAAGCGCCTCCCGATAGGCTTCGATAACCCTCGGCCCACCTGGGTGGGTGATATAATGTTCCACTGCCGTCCGATCGAGACCGTTGTTGTTGAGAAAATCGTCCGTCATACCGCGTATGTGGTTGCGGACAATGACCGGAATGGCTTTGGACAGGACGACTTTGAACCCTTTTTCGACAAATTCCCATCCCATGACATCAAGCGTGTCGGGCCACGTGATGCCGGTATGCGCTACAATGGACGGGCCCGGCAGTCCGGCTTGGTCACCGGCGACAAGCACAGCCGCGGCACCGTCGCCAAAGAGCGACATGGCGATCAAATTTTGGCGGGACTCATCTTCTGCCAAAAAGGTAAGCGTACAGGCTTCAAAAGCCACCACCACAATACGGCTTTTCGGTCTTGCCACGGCAAAATCGGCGGCGCGTGCCAACCCCCCGATGCCGCCGGCACATCCCAACCCCCAAATCGGAGTGCGCACCACATCTCTGCGAAGCGCAAGATCGTTGATCAAAAGCGCATCGAGACTGGGTGTCGCCACGCCGGTGGTGGTAACGACGACAAGATGATCGATATCCCGCGTTTCAAGCCCTGCCGACGATAAACACGCACGGATGGCATTTGCACACAATCGGCGTGCGGAGTCTCTAAAAAGCGCGTTTTTCTCCGAAAAGGGATGTGGCGCCGTAAACCAGGTGGGCGGTGCAGCGCTATAGCGGGTACGAACCTGTGCGTTATCGAAAATCTTTTCGATAAGGTCTTTGCGATCCGGCGTCGCGCCAAAAAGCCGTTCTGCCACCACGCGGGCTTCCACTTGTTCGATCCGGTGCTCAGGAACCGACGTTCCCACTGCCACGATACATGCCATGTGCTCTTGCTCCAAACACTACGCCGTGTTTTCTTTTGAGGCGTAATGTCTGGCCTCATAACCCGATTGTCAAACGGTTTCTGGCCAAAGCGTCCGTGCGGTAGCCTTGCCGAAAGCGTGGAGATGTGCTATGATTCGTAGATAGGGTTTTGTACAAAGGGGTCGAAAACGTGAGGAGGCTTTATTTATGAAAGACTGGCTGCTTCGGATCGGGCATCACGTTTCGGTACGGTTATACGACGGGCGAGCGTTTTCCGGGTTTCTGTTGGATATTTCCGGAGAAATACTGGAAGTGCGGGAAGCCGAACCCGGCGACTGGAACAGTCTGGGGGGCGAGCATATCCACTTTAGCTTCCCGGAGATACGCGCTGCCTTTGACAACTCGCTGGAAGAGCAGATTGTTTAGGGCCTATCGCGCCTTTTTATCAGGGTTTCCACAATTCGGTCCGCGTCGTATACACACCCGCCCCAGGTTCCGCCGCCAAGGCTTTGCAGCGCCGCCCAGAGCTTCGTATCGTCAGGTAGATCCGGATCCGGAGCCAGATCGGGACGAGCCGAACGCTCATGTAGTAGACGTGTTCCCTCTTCGACCCCCCATAGGTGGTCGCCGTGTCCCACCAAGTTTATACTTCCGAACAATCGGTTCCGGTCGATGACGATCTCGATTCGGTCGTCGTCTATAATTTTTCCGATGGGGCCGCCGGCAAGGGCTTCCGGGCCGATGTGACCGATACAGGCTCCGGTGGAGATACCGGAGAATCGGGCATCGGTCAGTACCGCGACATGTTTTCCGAAAGAGAGATGTTTGAGCGCCGAGGTGATCTGATAAGTTTCTTCCATTCCCGCACCCATCGGTCCTCGACAGATAAGCACGAGAATGTCGCCGGGTTGTATTTGCCGGTTTTTAATGGCCGCAATGGCGTCGCGTTCGCGGGTAAAGACACGCGCCGGTCCCGTTTTCCGGAAAACGCCATCCGTATCCACGACGCTCGGATCGATCGCCGTGCTTTTGATGACCGAGCCTTCGGGGGCCAGATTGCCGATCGGGAAGGTGACGGTGCTTGTCAGCCCGCGCTGCCGCGCCTGACCGGGGTTCATGATCACCTCGTCCGGGTCTATACCGTCGCGTTCCAGTAACCGGTTGCGAACGGCCTTCCGACGTTCGGAGCCTTCCCACCAGTCGAGATTCGTTTCTAAGGTTTCCCCGGTGATCGTCGGCGCGTCGAGATGCAAAAGCCCGAGTCGGCGCAGATGAAGCATCACCTCCGGAACACCGCCTGCTAGAAACACGCGGACCGTGGGGTAGTTGACGGGACCGTTTGGCAACACGTCCACGATACGCGGCACTGCGCGGTTGACGGCGATCCAGTCTTCGACGACAGGGCGTTTGAGACCGGCGGCATGCGCGATGGCCGGAATGTGAAGCAACAGATTGGTCGATCCGCCAAACGCGGCATGGACGACCATGGCGTTGTGGAGTGCTTCGAGGGTCAGGATGTCGCACATCGTACGACCCTGCATCTCCAACCGGAGCAACGCGCGCGCCGACCGTCGGGCCATGTCGATCCAAACGGGTTGACCGGACGGGGCAAGCGCGCTATGCGGAAGCGACATGCCAAGCGCTTCGCCGACGACCTGCGACGTAGCCGCAGTACCGAGAAACTGACACCCGCCACCCGGCGTGCCGCAGGCGCGGCAACCCATCTCCGCCGCATAGTCGAGCGTAATCTCGCCATGGGCAAACCGCGCCCCGATGCTCTGTATTTTGGCAGCGTCTTCCCCCTGTTCCGCCGGTAGGGTAACACCGCCCGGAACCAGCACGCACGGCAGGTCGTGCATGGCAGCAAGCGCGATCATCATGGCGGGAAGCCCTTTATCGCACGTCGCCACGCCCAACACGCCGCGGCGCGTGGGAAGCGAACGGATCAACCGGCGAAAAATCGTTGCCGCGTCGTTGCGATAGGGCAGGCTGTCCATCATTCCGGTCGTTCCCTGTGTACGTCCATCGCATGGGTCCGTACAGATACCGGCAAAAGGGATCGCGCCGAGACGGGTAAGTTCCTTTGCGGCCGCCTCCATAAGAAGCCCCACTTCCCAATGCCCGGTGTGGTATCCGAGCGCCACGGGCGTTCCACCCTCTGCGCGAATACCACCCTGCGTGCTCAAGATGAGAAACTCCTTGCGATCCAGTTCCGCCGGATTCCACCCCATCCCGGCGTTCTGGGTCAACCCGAACACATCACCGCTGGGGCGCTCGATGAGCATCTCCGGGGTAAGCGGCAGTTGACCCTGCGGACCCGGTGCGGTGGTATGAATGTCGTAGAGACCTGCCGCATCCTCGCCGACGATGGCGTCAAAGGAAAAAGACTGAGAAACAGACATGACGACTCCTGAAAAGTATGAATTATGAAAGATGAAGGATGAAAAAGATCAAGATCGTCTTATGGCTACCGGGCTGTATGTTATACGAGACGACGCCCTGCGTCAACGGGTCGATCTGATGTTGGATATGCCGTTGCAAGAAATGGCATAGAAGGTTATACCATGTCGCGTCACATCGTCTGCACAACCCTTGTCCGGAGAGGATTGCGTTCATGTCTCTGAAAAACGCCACGCTCCACAACGAATCCGGAGTAAACGGACTGTTGGCAAATCGGATGGCATGGGCGGGGACACGTCACAGGTTGGGTTGTCCGAAACGGTGCTTCTGAAATGCGACAACCCCGAACGGTTGGAGGCCATTTTGTACAGCAGACAACTCAATCCCTTTCTGGCTGGCAGTTTGGCCCATGAGATGTTTGATCGCATAATGAAGCCGGGATTTGGCCGTTCCAATGGGGATGTTGAGCATATCGGCGATATCTCGCATGCTCATATCGTCTTGATCGGCCATCAAAAACACGGCCCGTTTTTCCGGCGGCAGAGCGTTTTTGGCATTGCGCAGCAATCGGGTGCGTTCGGCCTGTTCGGTATCGAGACCCGGTTGCGCATTCGGGTCGATCAGCCAATGCGGGATGTATGTCTGGTCCTCCTCGCCGTATGGCGGAGCTTCCGCAATCCTAAGCGGCAGTTCGCGGCGGCGCTGTATCGTTTCTATATGGTTCAGCGCCAGATTGACAGCGATCTTGAGCAGATAGGCGCGCAAAGAACCTTTGCCCGACCACTGGCTCGCCCGCTCCCATAGCCGCACACAGGTTTCCTGCCACAAATCGTGCACGGTAGATTCGTCTCGGACCATCCGTAAAAGACGCATCCGTATCTCCTCACCATACCGTGCCGTTATCGTCTCGAACGCATCGGCGTCACGTCGTTTTACGGCTTCCATGAGATCCCAGTCGGACGACTGCATACGCCTCCTGAGACGGCGGCCACACCCTGCCGTGGTTTTGACTTGCCCGCTTTTCTTACCATGACCGATAAAAGGCACGCAAAGTTCATCGAGCATGCGACATATTTTGCTTTATTCGGTGGACGGGCATTCTTATTTTTGTACACAGGCTGGCCCCTATACAAGGCAGCCAATATCTTCGCACATTCCGATGTAGCTGAACCGGTAAACCTTCAAAATGTCCGAGGTCAGACATAAGCTCTATCAAATCCCTATAACCACGCGCTCCACCTGACCGCTATTCAGTGACGTTCCATAGCGGCAGGTGCCCTTGGTCGTTGGAGAGCCACGGACTAACCCGTTGTCCACATGAAAACACCATGCAGATGACCGAAACGCACGTTCGTCAGTATCGCGAGGAAGGATACTGTATGATCCGGGAATTGATTCCTCGCGATCATATCGAAGCGGTGCGCAGACGCACGCTTGAGATCGTAGAAAACAAACCCAAGTGGGATGCCGGATATTTTCAAGTTGTCGATCCCGCTCGGTATCGCTCGGCAAAAGGGGAGACGATCCCCTGGGGTATACAAGGGCCGGCAAAAGAGGAGGAGGTGTTTCGAAAAGTCGCCGACCACCCGCATCTTGTCGAAGCCATGAGCCGTCTACTTGGCGGCGCGGTAAAACGCTTTACCGACCAGGTCGGTGTCAAACACGGATACATGACCGAAGAGCAGGGCGGATGCAGCTATTTTCATCAGGACTCGTTCTACTGGCATATCGACCCCAATCTCGGTTGCAACTGCTGGATACCCATGTCGGATGTGGACCGGGACGGCATCGCGCTGGCGGTCATGCCGCGTAGTCACGCAGGATGGACGCTCATCCCGCACGAATCGTACTATGACGACCCACCCATGGGCACAGAACGCAACGGGGCGTTCGAACCGTTCAAACGCCACCGCATCCCCTTCGACCGGATCGACTTTTCCGGCGAAGCACTGGTTCCCATGGCCGCCGGCGACGGTTTGTTTTTTACCAACTATACTTGGCATCGGAGCGAACCAAACCGTTCCGGCGAAACCAGAGCTTTTTATGCTATTGCCTACGAATTGAAGCGGTAGCCCCTTTAGAAAGGAGTCTTGCATGTCTTCCCCCATTGCGCTTACTCCCGAACAACTCAAATTTTTCGATACCTTTGGCTATCTGGGCTTTCCGGGACTGCTGGCCGACCGGGCGGACGCCATCATTGAGGCGTTCGAGACAGTGTGGACCGGACGCGGCGGTGGGCATAACGGTCAGCCCCACGACGGCATCCGGCGTTCCTGTATCGTGCCGTTTATCGACCAGAGCGCGTATCTTTGTTCATTGCTCGACGATCCCCGGATCGAGGGCATCGCTACCAGCCTCATGGGTGACGATTTCAACTATATGGGCAGCGACGGCAACTACTATGCCGGGGATACGCCGTGGCATTCGGACGGCTGGCACAAAGAACTGCGGCATGTCAAAATCGCTTTTTATCTGGATCCGCTCACGCGGGATACGGGTGCGTTGCGGGTCATTCCAGGGAGTCATCAGATACAGGATGCTTACGCCAACGCACTTCAGGAAAAAGTCCGCAAAAGCGAAGACCTGTGGGGCGTGACCGGAAGCCAGATTCCGGCGGTGGCGCACGAAACAAATCCGGGGGACGTCGTATGTTTTAACCATAACACCAAACACGCGGCCTTTGGTGGTGGCGCTCGCCGCCGGATGTTTACCATTAACCTGTGTCAGCGGTATCCGGAAGAACGGTTACCCGACTTGCGTCGTTATTTAGAGGGGTTCTCGCGGTTCTGGGTGGACCGGGCCTATAGCGACATCATGATCGGCACAGCCGGACCGAGCCGGATGCGGCATTTGGAGCAGGTCATGGCCAACGACGACCATATCGCGGCATTGAGCGCCAAAGCGCAGGAGACCATGCCGGAGCCGTCCCGGGGATAAGGTCACAGGCTCCTATCGAAAGCTCGTAAAATATGTCTTGGGGATTTCGAGCTATACAGACGTTTCACCCCGATAGGGTCGATACAGGGGAATCATACATGCCAGACACTACGGATTTGCTTCTCACCCGTCGCTCGCTACTTGGTCTTATTCCGGCGGTATACGCGGCGGGCGTCCCCTCGCAGGTCGCGGCGCAGGGCGGGACGGCCTTGTCCAACTCTGTGGAAGCAAAGATAAAAGCGATGGGGCTCGTACTCCCTTCCGGACCGCCGATAGCGCCGTCGGGCGCTCGGTTTCCGTTTGTCTTCGTCCGGGTGCGAGGCAACAGGGCCTATGTCGCCGGACACGGCCCCGCCAATCCCGACGGTACGATCGGGGGGCCGTTCGGCAAGGTGGGCGGCACGGTAACGGTGGAACAGGCGTATCAGGCGGCGCGATCCACCGGACTCAACATCCTTGCCAGTCTGCAACGCGAAATCGGCGACCTCAATCGTATTGCCGCGTGGTTGCGTGTGTTCGGCAGGGTCAACAGTGCCCCCGGATTTAACCGCCAGCCGTGGGTCATCAACGGCTTTTCCGATCTGATCCTCGAACTCTACGGTCCCGAACGCGGCGCGCATGCCCGCTCTGCCGTCGGCATGGCCGAACTTCCATTCGATATTCCGGTGGAAATAGAGGCCGAAGTAGAACTGGTATCGTAAATGTCCACGCTAATCGACTGCGACATCCACAGCACGATTGCCTCGCTCAAGACGCTATACCCTTATCTGCCCGACCATTGGCAGGACTATCTGAGCGAGTCGGCGTTTACCGGGCCGGACATGGCCGACTATGCAACCGGCTCGCGCCTCAGCGCCGCACCGGACACCCGACCTGAAAACGGCCCGCCCGGATCGTCGTTCGAACACGTCCGTACCCATACGCTCGACGCACATGGACTGACATTCGGCATCCTTACCTGCAACTACTGGGTGCAGAGCGTTCATCACGAAGACCTCGCCGCCGCGCTGGCACAGGCCATCAACGATTGGCAGGTCGAACACTGGCTGGAGCCGGAACCCCGATTCCGGGCGTCCCTCGTAGCACCGACGCAAAACCCCGAACTGGCCGAATGCGAAATCGAACGTATCGGTCGTCATCCGGGGTTTGTACAGATCATCGTCCCGGTCCGATCCGATATGCCCTATGGCAAACGACATTTCGACCCGGTGTACCGGGCCGCCGTCAAACACGATCTCTCCATAGGCATCCACTACGGCGGCTCGGCAGGTCATCCTTCGACACCCGCAGGATGGCCGATCACCTTTCTCGAAGAATACGCAGGGATGAGCCAACTTTTTCAGTCTCAGGTCATGAGCCTGATAACCGACGGCGCGTTCGACCGTTTTCCCGATCTTCGCGTCACGCTGATCGAAAGCGGGTTTTCGTGGCTGCCTTCGCTCATGTGGCGAATCGACAAGGAATGGAAAGGGTTGCGTCATGAAATTCCGTGGGTCAAACGTCCGCCGTCGGACTATATGCGACGACACATTCGCCTGACGACCGCCCCGGCGGACCTGCCCGACCGCCCCGAACATATAACGCAACTCTTTGAACAGATGGGGTCGGAAGAACTTCTTCTTCATGCCTCTGATTATCCGCACTGGCACGGTAATGAGCGGTCCGATGCGTGGATCGAAAAGTTGCCCAAGACGC